>NZ_JAELTJ010000285.1 GCF_016428805.1 Achromobacter sp. ASV32 | reverse complement strand
TATTAGGTCTCGTGGGCTCGGAGATGTGTATAAGAGACAGGGCTCGCGCAGCAGAACTCGCCCGGCGGTCAGCCCCAGGGCTCGAGATTTTGACCAAGTCAGCCTGGCTTACCCTGCACCCCCTCGCGCGCAGACAGGCGCCGGCAGCGCCCGCCCTCTCCAAAGACCGACCCCCAACGCATCCCCGTCTCGCGGGACCTGTATTGGGGAAATCGAGGCGAAGGACGGCTTACCCTCAGCAGATCGTAACAACAAGGCTACTCTACTGCTTACAGGACCGTTTCGCACAGCTAAGTCGTCTGCAAAGGATTTGACCCCGCTCGTGTTGAAATTACAATACGCGAAATACCACAACCACTCTTCCGTGGCCGTGGAGGAATCGCCTGCTGAGACGCTAAGCCGAAGCCTATTCTTGTCCATCTGTACGTGCGGGTGGTATCACCGCGTTCTGGCATGGATTCTGACTTAGAGGCTGTCTCTTATACACATCTGACGCTGCCGACGACGATGCGG
>NZ_JAELTJ010000284.1 GCF_016428805.1 Achromobacter sp. ASV32 | reverse complement strand
GGTGATCCTCCAGCCCGTCAAGAATATCCTTGTGCATCTGTTTGTAGAGGACATAGTATGCTCGGAACATACGTAGAAAGTCCCGGCGATCGACGAGGCCATCACCATCAATATCATATCCATCGAATACTGTTTGCAGCTTATCTTTGCGTCTACGGTAGGATAGCCCGTGTAAGAATTCCGAGAATCCAATGAGGTCATCGTTATTGGAGTCGTAAAAAGCAAACATGCGATCGTGAATAAGATTTGGGGCGGCATGGCGGGAGCCGCCAGTAGGCACTAGACACCGCTCAAAAGTCTTGCGATCCATGGCGACGCAGAACTGGTCAGGATCATCTCGCCACTCTGTATTGGCCATAAAAGTCCATTGCTCCCAAAAGGCTTCTAGCTCTGGACGCTCAAAACCAGTCTCTCGCGAGAGCTTGGCCATGATGCCCCGTGGCACAGCTCGGCGGCACGAGTCGGGATCTCCAGTGTACCAGACTGGTTGCATTTGCCTGCGGCCAAAAGGCGGAACAGGTATCCTTATCTTGTAGAAAATGTGCGTCTTGATGTGCACGCCTTGGCTTTCGCAAGTCTCGCAGAGGTCGAAGTCGGCACAGTTGGCGCAACGGTAGCGAACGCCGCGAATCGGAACCATGC
>NZ_JAELTJ010000283.1 GCF_016428805.1 Achromobacter sp. ASV32 | reverse complement strand
AGCTGGCACGTTGTACTTTATTGCGTACTCTGCAAATGCTCTAGCATTCTGGCAGGGAAGTAGGCAGATTGCCAATTCGGTCGAGTCTGGCCGTGACAATGTTTCTATTGGCGCCATTTACACCGTCATTTTCCTTCTCGTTGATGGTCAGTCGTTGGATCTGAATATAGGCTTATCTTATTACTAACGTTTTCCAGCGTGTATTATCCTCGGCTCCGTTGCTCCATATCTTCCCCTAATCGGCGCTGCTGCTGCATCCTTCCGTAAACTTCGCCAATACATCGACTCGCATACTGCAATCGACTCTGGATCTGATAAAGGAGAAAAGGTGCCAACCACCACAGCAGGTGGCTTGTCTTTCCAAAGCGTTACTTTTGCCTACGTCGCTCGACCTGACCGCCCTGTCCTCAAAAACGTCTCCTTTGAGTGCCCGGCTGGCAAGTACACCGCGCTCGATGGACTGTCTGGAAGCGGAAAATCGACTGTTGCTGGCCTGACCAGCAGGTTGTATGATCCCACTGAAGGCACTGTAACCCTGGATGGCCAAGATTTGCGAAATCTCAACGTTAAGAGCTTGCGCAGCTACATGATCCTTGTTCAGCAGGAGCCATCGCTCCTGAGCCTGTCTCTTATACACATCTGACGCTGCC
>NZ_JAELTJ010000282.1 GCF_016428805.1 Achromobacter sp. ASV32 | reverse complement strand
CGGCAGCGTCAGATGTGTATAAGAGACAGGCTCTGCTTCAAGGCAGCAGCCCAGATATCGGGAGCGGCGTTGGCTGGAGAGAGCGTGCGCAGAGCGTTGACAAGCGCGTTGAGGAAGATGGCGTAGAGGGCGCCGGAGGTACCGTCCATTTCATTTTCCACAATAGTGACAATGTTGGCAAGGTCGACTACCGCGTCACCGGTGAACGGTCCCTGCTGCATATGCTTGAGGATAGCTGTAGCGAATTGTTAGTTGTGTGGCTTGTTACGACTGGTTTATTAGACGTTACCTTCTGCTCCGCGCTTCAGGCCGATGCCACAATCGCCGTCACCAACAACGGTATCATATCTTGTAATTTCGGGCTCTGCGGCAATAACCTTGGTCAATGCAGTTGTCAAAGCCTCTTTAGCCACAGTTGGATCCATCCTCAAGCCGCTCGGCTTAACTTGCTCGCTGGCCCCTTCCATGTTCTCGAGCGTTGCCGTATTCCGCTTGTCCCACGTAGTTGTGCGAATCGGCGCCGACCAACCCGTCACCTCGCATGGCGCATCAAGCAGGTCAATCATGTTCACGCCGATTTCCGTGTTGACCACATTGAGCAAGGAAATGCTAAAGCCCAAGCCGTTCAAGCTTGTCATGAAAGTACCGGCAATGAC
>NZ_JAELTJ010000281.1 GCF_016428805.1 Achromobacter sp. ASV32 | reverse complement strand
AATTATATTTGTTCATTTATTTATTTACATAGAGCCATGCAGTTGTTTGAGAGCGCCCCCATCAACTTGCCAACGATTCCACGACACTGATTTCATACTGGTTTCACAACTGATCTCAATTCATCGCCGGCTGCCAAATCTTGACAGCCTCGCCCTAGACAAACTGGACATTGCCAAAATACTTGGTAATATGAAAGCTCGCCTTATTCGGCACACTCCAAGCACCCAATCCCTGATCGGGAAACGTCTCAGGGCTCACAACAGTCCTGAAAAAGTTCATCCGCCACTTGGTGCCCTTTGCCCTGCCGACATCGACATTAAACAGACCCAGCGGAATCTTGACACTGCTCACCCAAGTCTCAGCCTCCCTGTCAAGCTCCGTCTCCGACGAGAACCCGTCCGCAGCAGGGTCCGACACGAAAAAATGGTCAAACGGCGCACCCTCTGCGCGCACCTTGGACGGGTTATACACAAAGGCTTGATATGTTACATTGTTGGGATTGACTTCAAACTCGAGGTAAGTCTGCGGGTCATCCGCGCCCTTGTGAATAAACGCCTCCATGACCTCGTACATCCAAATGTCATCGTTGGTGCCCTGCTCAGGGTCAAAGTAGAAATTGGTCTCGTTGTACGCCGTAAATGTAATGGCCAGTGCAGAGT
>NZ_JAELTJ010000280.1 GCF_016428805.1 Achromobacter sp. ASV32 | reverse complement strand
GGGCAGAACAATGATAATTTCCTATTTCCTCATTGGCTGGGACCCCTTGGATTGCTATGAAGTTCAGGTTCAAGGACAAATGGAAGAGGCGCGGTTGGGTTTGTGGCTTTGTGGTGCATCTATAAATAGTTGACAAGACCCAGGCTTGAAATTTCCAATGGTTACCATCTGATGGAACAATTTAATAACCAACTCTAATTTGCCGACTTAGTATCATGGTGAGTTCTTAATTTTCCGCTCGTGTAACCACAAGGCTCACTCATTGAACATCAGCCCGCCTCAAATCAGCCGATTTCGACACTCGCTAACGGTGAGTTGATTTTGACGCATCCTTTGGCAGCTTAACTATTTGGATAGTGTCAATAACAAGTGCTAAAATCAAAGCTACACAGGCCAGCCAAGTAGTTGCCCTGGCTCAGTCCAGCAAGTCCGATATGGCAGAAGTAATGGAGGCCTAGTTGTCCTGAGCGACACCCAAACAGTCGAAATCCTTGCCCATTTTGCGCGTGAACGTATCCCAGAGCGGTAAGAGAATCCGTTTCTTCTGGCGTCAGATACTTAGATTTGGAAAACGAAGACTGACCAGGCGCGTGCAGAAGCGTACACGCGAAAGCTGCGGGAGCTTTCGGCGAATTTGAAGTACTTGACGACATCTCCGACCTCACAGACACC
>NZ_JAELTJ010000279.1 GCF_016428805.1 Achromobacter sp. ASV32 | reverse complement strand
GGTATGTGCCGACTTAATCAGGCGGTCGGGGTGGAACGTGGGTAAACTGAAAGCGTTCATCAATCGACTCTATTACCATAAATCAACAGACGACATGAGCTATCTGATGTCCGCGGTAGAGCCGGAGGTATTCTACGAAATGGCGGCCTCGGCGACGCAGTTCTCGCAGACGGTGTCGCCAGACATGTCGTTCCGACACCTTTTATCTGAGATATCGAAGTTCCAGTTGCTGTACTATTTCGATAGGAAGGAGAGGTACATCATCACAGAAGCACTCATGGATGAGGCCGAAGTGCCAGCGTGCTGCAGCCGTTGTGGGCGCCCGTTCCATGATGGCATGTACCTGAAACGGTTGTTCTATGATCCGTTGCTCAAAGAAGCCCACCATGAAAGTTGCTGCCTGCCACAAGAAGCCAGCGTGGGTGCCGCTGCTGCTTAATCTTAGTATAATTAGGTGCCGTGACCTCTATCATGCAGGCTGCAACTAGCACCAATCAGCAACTGTAACGGATTCCAGTCATGCCAGAGGTCAAGGAAGATGTGATGGCTGAGAGTGTGCTTCGCTTAGCACATTTGATAGCAGTACGAATCCGACTTGCACAGGCCGCGACGCCGGGAAAAATAGATTCCGTCATTTGTTTCTTTGACGATATGAACTAAGAAGAGGAGTGGACCTACTTGCACGTGCGCAGAGGGACCTTACC
>NZ_JAELTJ010000278.1 GCF_016428805.1 Achromobacter sp. ASV32 | reverse complement strand
ATGAAGCGCCAGAGAATACATGTGCAAGCTTGACATTAACGTATTTTACATTTTAGCCATTCTGGTCGCGCCATCTAATCGGATAACAGTGCCATTGAGCATCTCATTCTCAATAATCTGTCTCGCAAGCTTCGCAAACTCATCCGGGCGTCCCGATCTGGTGGGGAAGACAAAGGTGCTCTCCAGATTCTTACGGACTTTGGGTGGCATCACGCTAGTCATTCCAGTCTCAAACAGACTAGGAGCAATAGTGACGGCGCGGATCCCATGACGGCCGAGATCTCTCGCCATGGGCAGCGTCAGTGAGGCAATGGCACCCTTGCTGGCCGAGTATGATACCTGGCCGTTTTGGCCGTCAAAGGCTGCAGACGATGCAACCATGATGATGATGCCGTGATCCGCGTCGGGGCTCTCGCGCTTGACTTTTGAGATTTGCTCGCAGGTCTGGCGGGCGAGGTCAATGGTGCCTCGCAGGTTGACGCCAAGGACAAAGTCAAAGTCGTCGAGGCTGAAGGGGTTGCCTTCGCGGTCAATAAGCTTTTAGATGATGATTAGTTGATGTATTACTTTGATTGCTACAACAGGGTGACATACTTGTGCTGGAAGAGCGACACCAGCAGCGGTAATGGCGCCGCCGATTGGCTTGCCCGATTGCTTAGCCCATTCCGCTGTACCTTGCACGGCGTTGGCGATGCTTTCGCTGCTGAGG
>NZ_JAELTJ010000277.1 GCF_016428805.1 Achromobacter sp. ASV32 | reverse complement strand
ATCAGAAACAGGTATGTCCTTTTCTCATTTATATCAGGCAGATACAGATACTAACTTGCAACAGAGCATGATGGAGCTCAAGACCGACCTTGGCCAGACTTTCGGAACGAAGAAAGCACGCAAAGTCATCAACGAGCGCGTGCTCAATGCCATTTCTCCCCAGAAAAAGCCCGGCGACAAGCCTACGGAAATCGACAGCGCCGGTCGTGCTGTTCTCGACTCAGTTGGCAAACTCACTACCGACATGGCTACGAGGGAGGAGCTCCAGGCTGTCGTCGACGAGGCAAAGCCAGTCCCAGTCGCCAACTTGGACGCCGACGAAATTCAAGACGTCTATTCTCCAGACGCCATCATTGGTACCGATATCCTGAACCTTGTTCCCATCCGCGAATGGCAAGAAAAGGTCCGCCACAAGGAGGGTGTCCAGACGCCATCACGATACGTTGCATCGCGCGTCAACGCGCTCGCAGCCAACGACAGCGCTACGCTGCGTCTGCGTGTGCTGCGATACTTGTCTTTTGTTCTCGTCTTTTACCTTGTTTCGAAACCCGGCCGTATTAAGGGCACTAGACGGATACCTCCACGAGAAAAGCTCAAGGAGCTGCTATCGCCCGCCCCGGAAGCCGTCATCGAGAACATCCGCCGCAAGTTCTCCGAAGCCGGCGAGATGCGAAAGTTTCACATTGACCTGCTCATGACGCACTGCTGCGTC
>NZ_JAELTJ010000276.1 GCF_016428805.1 Achromobacter sp. ASV32 | reverse complement strand
GTCAAAAACATATCCATGGATGGCTGTAGTTGTTCTCGTAATTTTTTTGAGAAAATAATCCCGTGAACACGGACAAAGGCGGTCTCAACGGGGTCGAGATGCGGTGGATTTGCATCTAGAATAGGGTCGAAGAGAGTCATGATACTGTCTTTTGCGCTCATGAATGGCGACGGAACGCAAAGAGATTTGCAATAAAAATATAGCTGTTGCAAAGCGTGAGGCCGTGCAAGGATAGCGAGGTGATGGTAAAGTCGGCCAGTTTCAGGTAATAGGTCAGATGCCTTTGTGTACCAATATCTTGATACGCCTGTCCATGTCTCGCGGTCCCTCATATCAACATCTTCAATGGCCATGCGATATCTGCTGAGATCTCCAAGGCACTCTATCCAGGTTTCGATAAAGGCTGGAACAGTCTCATAAAGAAGAGTCATGAGGCTATAAGAAAGCTGGATAAATGTGAGCATATGTTCCAGCGATGCAGGCAGTCGATGGCGCAGAAACTCCAGAAACGAATGAATGCCGTGGCGCCACAACCTGGCTGGCATTTGATACTTGGTGGCAAGCCGCCGAAGCCCAGAGTTGGCAGCTGGGTGCTGGCTAGCCAGGAAAAAGTCGTGATGTTCATGCAGCAGACTTCGGTGGAGGCTGATAAGCTTCTGCCACTGTTCTAGTTTTAGATCCGGTTCGGCGGCCGCGGTGGATGACGGTGAAG
>NZ_JAELTJ010000027.1 GCF_016428805.1 Achromobacter sp. ASV32 | reverse complement strand
CCCCCCCCCCCCCCCCCCCCCCCCCCCCCCCCCCCCCCCCCCCCCCCCCCCCCCCCCCCCCCCCCCCCCCCCCCCCCCCCCCCCCCCCCCCCCCCCCCCCCCCCCCTTTCCAACCCGAAGACGGCATCCGAGATCGGTTATTAGGTCTCGTGGGCTCGGAGATGTGTATAAGAGACAGGGCCTGGACGAAGATGACGAGGGGGCAGTCCGGAGCGAAGGCTCCGGACCGCAATCGTGGGCGCCCGCCACCACGAAGCCCCTCGCCCTCGGCGGCCTACGAAGATCAAAACGACAAAAGAACCCAGAGTCCTTAAGTCTTAACCGACCTATGCCGACTAATACTCATCATGATCCCGAATGCGATGCCCATGGTGAACAGGGCCGTGCCGCCGTAGCTCATGAAGGGAAGCGGGACGCCGACCACCGGCAGGATGCCTGTCACCATGCCGACGTTCACGAAGACGTAGATAAATAGCATCATCGTCAGCGCGCCGGAGAGCAAGCGGCCGAATTGGGAGGAGGCGCGGGAAGCGATTGTCAGGCCGCGGGCCATCATCAGGCCGTACAGGACCAGGATTGCGATGCCGCCGTACAGGCCGAATTCCTCGGCGTAGACGGCGAAGATGAAGTCGGTCGTGCGTTCGGGGATGAAGTCCAGATGCGTCTGCGTGCCCTTCATGTAGCCCTTGCCGTAGACGCCGCCCGAGCCCACCGCGATCATGGATTGGATCGTGTGAAAACCCTTGCCCAGCGGGTCGGAGCTGGGGTTGAGCAGCGTGCAGACGCGGTGCTTCTGGTAGTCGTGCAGCACCACCCAGTTGACGTCAGGTTCGCAGAGCTGGTCTTCGTAGTAGACCAGCGTGCCGATGCCGATGATGCCGGCCAGCATGACCGGGACCAGCAGCTTGAACGACAGGCCGGCGAAATAGATGACGAAAAAACCGGCGCCGAACACCAGCAGCGCGGTGCCCAGGTCGGGTTGCAGCACGATCAGGCCGAACGGCGCGGCCAGCATGGCGGCCGCGGCCAGGAAGTCGCGGATGCGCACGGCGCCTTCATGGCGCTGGAAGTACCAGGCCAGCATCATCGGCACGCCGATCTTCATCATTTCAGAAGGCTGGATGCGGGTGACGCCCAGGTTCAGCCAGCGGGTCGCGCCCTTGCTGGTTTCGCCGAAGAATTCGACGCCCAGCAGCAGCACCACGCCCGTCACATAGAACGGCAGGGCCAGCTTCATCAACCATTTGGGCGGGATCAGGGCCATGATCCACATGGCGAAGAACGCAATGATGAAGTTGCGCGATTGCTCGGCAAAGCGCCAGTCGGTGCCGCCCACCGCCGAATGCATGACCGTCAGGCCCAGCGCGGCGAACATCATCAGGATGGCCAACAGCGGCCAATCGAAAGCCGTGAAGACGCGCAACAGGATCAGGCCGAGACGCTTCATTGCCGGCGCACCACGTCGGAAGTAATGGTTTCAACCGTGGCCAGCGGCGGGTTGCGGTCCGGCCGCACGATCTTGTCCTGCCGATCCTTGGCCAGCCAGTAGTCGAACACCTTGCGCGCCACCGGAGCGGCCACGCTGGCGCCCCAGCCGGCGTTCTCGACGATCAGCGAGACGGCGATGCGCGGATGTTCGAGCGGCGCGAAGCCCATGAACAACGCGTGGTCGCGCAGGCGTTCGTCGATCGCGCTGGCGCGGTAGTGGCCGCCGCGCAGGCTGAACACCTGGGCCGTGCCGGTCTTACCGGCGGCCTGGTACGGGGCGTTGGCGAACGCGCGGCGGGCCGTGCCGGCGCGGACCACGTCGGCCATGGCGTTCTTGATGACGTCGACGTTGGCCTGCTTGAGCGGAATGCGGTAATCGGGCGCGGACTCGGTCGGCTTGGCCACGCCGGTGCGCGGGTCGCGGACCGCGTGCACCAGGTGCGGGCGGCGGTACAGGCCGTTGTTGGCCAGGGTGGAGGTGCCCTGTGCCAGTTGCAGCAGGGTGAAGGCGTTGTAGCCCTGGCCCACCGCCACCGAAATGGTTTCGCCGGCGTACCAGCGCTGACGGTCCTTTTCCTTGTAGGCGGAACGCTTCCAGTCGGTGGACGGCAGCACGCCGCGCTTTTCGCCTTCCAGGTCGATGCCGGTGATCTGGCCGAAGCCGAACTGCTTGGTGAAGTCGTGCAGCGCGTTCACGCCGATCTCGGGGCCGAGCGAATAGAAGTAGGTGTCGGACGACACTACGATCGCCTTGTGCATGTCGGTCATGCCGTAAGCCGCGCCGCCGGCGTTGCGGAATTTCTGGCCGCCGAACTCGTAGTAGCCAGGATCGGAGATCCGGTCGGTGGCACGGCGCTTGCCCAGTTCCAGCGCGGCCAGGCCCACGAACGGCTTGTAGGTGGAGCCGATGGGATAGGTACCGTACAGCGGCCGGTTGATCAGCGGATGGTCGGGCGATTCGTTCAGCATGCGCCAGTTGTCCACGTCGATGCCGTCCACGAACAGGTTCGGATCGAACGAGGGTTGCGACACGAAGGCCAGCACCTCGCCGGTGTCCGGGTCGATCGCGACCAGCGCGCCGCGCTGGCCCTCGAAGGCTTCTTCGGCGACCTTCTGCAGGCCCAGGTCGATGGACAGCATGATGTCCGAACCGGGCACGGGGTCGATGCGGCGCAGCGTGCGCATGGGGCGCCCGCC
Organism: Achromobacter sp. ASV32; assembly: GCF_016428805.1. Lineage (GTDB taxonomy): Bacteria > Pseudomonadota > Gammaproteobacteria > Burkholderiales > Burkholderiaceae_B > Achromobacter. The sequence continues at coordinate 53,619 of NZ_JAELTJ010000027.1, read as the reverse complement.
GGCAGTCACTTCGACCTCTTCCAGCCCGGTGCGGCCATGCAAGGCTTCTTCCCAGGTTTTCTCGATGCCCTTCTTGCCGATGACGTCGGTGCCGCGGTAGTTACCCAGCAGGCCGGCGCGTTCGAGTTCTTCGTTGTCGCCTTCAGCGATGCGCCCGATGTAGCCCACCACGTGGGCGGCGGACTGGCCTTGCGGGTATTCGCGGACCCAGCGGGCGCGCAATTCCACGCCCGGGAACTGGAAGGCGTGCGCCGCGAACCAGGCGGCCTCGGTCTCGTTCAAGTTGTTGCGCAGTTGCAGGCTGGCGTAGCGGCTGGATTCGGCCGCGCGGCGCTTGAAGCGGCGCTGGTCGGCCGGGCTGATGTAGACCACCTGCGTCAGGCGTTCGAACAGCGCGTTCATGTTGCCGGCATGGGCCGGCACGACCTCAAGGGTGTAGGTACGGTAGTTGCGGGCCAGGACTTCGCCGTTGCGGTCCAGGATCTCGCCACGGCGCGGCGGGATCGGCACGACCGCGATGCGGTTGCGGTCGGCGCGCTCGGACAGGCCTTCGTAGCGGTCCACCTGCAGGTACCAGAACCGGCCCACCAACACACCGAAGCAGGCCAGCGCGAACACACCGCCCACCCAGGCGCGCAGGCGGAAGCGCTGCTTTTGCTGCTGGCCGGTTTTCTTGAATTCAAACATGACGCGGCGCCGCCGTCAGGCGGAGGAAGACTCGGCGTCGTCGGCACCGCGCTGCGGCAAGTGCAGGACCCAGCCCGCCAGCGGCCACAGGGCGGCGGTGATGGCGACGCTGACGCCCCAGTCCCAGCCCGGCCACTTGCCGGCCAGCCACGCATGGATGATCTGCGTGACGAAACGCGCGATCAGGAACACGGGCAGCATGTGCATGGCCTGGCTCCAGAGATCGAAGCGTTGCAGGCGGCGGTGCAGCACCACGGCCCCATAGGCGACCAGGGTGTAGGACAGCGCGTGCTCGCCGAGCAGGCCGGCGTCGTGCACGTCCATCAGCAGGCCGAAGCAGAACGCGGTGAACAGGCCGACGCGGCGCGGTTCGTGCACGCACCAGAAAGCAATGATCAGGATCAGGACATCGGGCGCGCCCTGCCACAGCCGCCATGGCAGCAGCGACACCAGCCAGACCAGCAGGATGGTGCCCCAGACGAACACACCGTGCGCCGGGCCGGACAGGCGCTCGGGGTGCACGTTGCTGGGCGTACCCAGACGGCGCCGGGGTTGCCCTGATGATTGATTAGTCCGATCCACCGGAATCGACCTCCTGACGGTTGGACTCGGCACGTTCCACATCCACCTGCAGGACCAGGAAGTGGCGATAGCGTTCAGGGTGGGCCAGCGGTTCGCAGACGGCGCGCGCGAAGCCCGAAGCGGTGTCGCGTTCGACCGAGGTTACCTTGGCCACCGGCAGGCCGGCGGGAAACAGGCCGCCGACGCCACTGGTGACGATAGTATCGCCTTCCTTGATGTCGGCATTGGCCGCCAGGTAACGGACCTCCATCTTGCCCGGCGAGTTCCCGCCGAACGCAATCAGCCGCAGGCCGTTGCGCAGCAGTTGCACGGGAATGGAAACCTGTTCGTCGGTGACCAGGGCGGCCTCGGCCGTCATGGGCGTGACGCGCACGATCTGGCCGACCACGCCGCCTTCGTCGATGACGGGCATGCCCGGCGCCAGGCCAGCCTTGCTGCCTTTGTTGAAGACCAGCCGCTGGTTGAAGGCGTTGGTGGGTTCGTACAGCACTTCGACCACCACGGCCGACTGGGCTACGGTGTCGGTCACGCCGAGCAGGCGGCGCAATTGGGCGTTTTCGGCGGCCAGCTGCGCCGCGTGCGTGGCCACCTGGGCCAGTTCGATGCGCTGGCGTTGCAGGGCTTCGTTTTCACTGCGGATGAGGTTGGCCGCGTTGACCCACTCGTTGACTTGCTGGACCAGGTCGCGCGGCGCCATGACGGCGCGCTGGAAGGGATACAGCGCCACGGACACCGCGCGGCGCGCCGGTTCCAGCATGCGCCATTGCGAATCCATGATGATCAGGGCCAACGCCAGGGCGACCAGAACGACCAGCCGCACCTCCGCCGGTGGGCCGCGCCTGAATAGGGGAGGAGTCCCTTGTCGTTGCATGAATCTCAGCCCGGGCGCCCGCGCCCGCCGCCCCCGCAGCGGCCGGAGCCGTGAAAAAGCGGGGCTCCGGGCTGGCGGGCAGGATTAGTCGTTGATGAAGATCGCGCCCAGTTTCTCAAGGTGTTCCAGCGCCTCGCCGCAACCGCGTACGACGCAGGTCAGGGGATCGTCGGCAACCACCACCGGCAGGCCGGTTTCTTCTTGCAGCAGGCGGTCCAGGTCGCGCAACAGGGCGCCGCCGCCGGTCAGGGCAATGCCCTTGTCGGTGATGTCGGCGCCGAGTTCGGGCGGGGTCTGTTCAAGGGCGATCTTGACGGCGGAGACGATCTGGTTGAGCGGATCGGTCAGGGATTCAAGGATCTCGTTGGACGAGACCGTGAAGCTGCGCGGCACGCCTTCGGCCAGGTTGCGGCCCTTGACCTCGATCTCGCGGACTTCGGAACCCGGGAACGCCGAGCCGATTTCCTTCTTGATGAGTTCGGCGGTGGGCTCGCCGATCAGCATGCCGTAGTTGCGGCGGATGTAGTTGACGATGGCTTCGTCGAACTTGTCGCCGCCGACGCGCACGGAACCCTTGTAGACCATGCCGCCCAGCGAGATGACCGCCACCTCGGTGGTGCCGCCGCCGATGTCGACCACCATGGAGCCGCTGGCGTCAGAGACGGCCAGACCGGCGCCGATGGCGGCGGCCATGGGCTCTTCGATCAGGAAGACGTGGGATGCGCCCGCGCCCAGGGCCGATTCGCGGATGGCGCGGCGTTCAACCTGGGTGGAGCCGCAGGGCACGCACACGATGATGCGCGGGCTGGGCGCCAGCATGTTGCGGGGGTGCACCATGCGAATGAACTGCTTGAGCATCTGCTCGGTGACCGTGAAGTCGGCGATGACGCCATCCTTCATGGGCCGAATGGCCTCGATGTTGCCGGGCACTCGACCAAGCATCTGCTTGGCTTCGTGGCCGACGGCCTGGATGATCTTTTTGCCGTGAGGCCCGCCTTCATGACGGATTGCGACCACGGAGGGCTCATCGAGCACGATGCCCTTGCCGCGGACGTAAATCAGCGTATTGGCGGTACCGAGGTCGATCGCCATATCGCTGGAAAAATAACTGCGCAGGAATCCGAACATGGGAGCTCAGCTAAATTCTGGGGGGAATTGGGGTCATGCCGCGGGGCGTACGACCCGAGAAAGGTCGGGTCCGCCTGTCATCACGGCGATTAAACCGTGAATCATAACTTATAATTTCCCCGGAAATAGCGCATAAATGCAGGCTATTCAAGCTTTGTAACGGTATTGGCATGTGCATACTGCCCAGTCCCGCCCCTCGGCCTTCGCTTCTCGATATTTGCAATCCCCATGGCGCTCAATGACACAGATGTGGCCCGCATTGCCAAGCTGGCCAGAATCGAACTGACCCCGGACCAGCGCAGCCACGCGCAGGCCGAGCTCAACGGCATCCTCCACCTGATCGAACGGCTGCAAGCCGTTGATACGCAAGGCGTCGAACCCCTGGCCCACCCGCTGTCCGCCCACGAAGACGTCGTGCTGCGCCTGCGCCAGGACGCCGTGACCGAAACCGCCTCGGAGGCCCGCCGCGCAGACCTGCTGGCCAACGCCCCCGACGCGCAGGACGGCCTCTTCCTGGTACCCAAGGTTCTTGATTAAGCCATGACCAAACCCGCCCTGCACACCCAATTCGAGGGGATCGCCGCCCTGCGCGCGGCCCTCGCCCAACGCCAGGTCAGCGCCGTCGAGCTGGCGCAAAGCGCGCTGGCGGCCGCCGACGCGGCCAGCGGCCTGAACGCCTTTTTACATATTGACGCCGAATTGTCGTTGGCCCAGGCCCGCGCGGCCGACGCCGCGCTGGCGGCCGGCACCGCCGGTCCGCTGGCCGGCGTGCCGATCGCCCACAAAGACGCCTTCGTCACCCGCGGCTGGCGCACCACCGCCGGCAGCAAGATGCTGGACGGCTACGTCAGCCCGTTCGACGCCACCGTGGTCGAACGCCTGCAGGCCGCCGGCGCCGTGTCGCTGGGCAAGCTGAACTGCGACGAATTCGCCATGGGCTCGGGCAACGAGAACTCCGCCTACGGCGCCGTGAAGAACCCCTGGGACCTGGCCGCCGTGCCCGGCGGCTCGTCGGGCGGTTCGGCCGCGGCCGTGGCTGCCCGCCTGGTGGCCGCCGCCACCGGCACCGACACCGGCGGTTCGGTCCGCCAGCCGGCCGCGCTGTGCGGCGTCAGCGGCATCAAGCCCACCTACGGCACCGTCTCGCGCTACGGCATGGTTGCCTTCGGCTCCAGCCTGGACCAGGCCGGCCCGCTGGCCCCCAGCAGCCGCGACCTGCTCGAACTGCTGGACGTCATCAGCGGCTTTGACCCGCGCGACGCCACCAGCCTGGAAAAATGCGATGCCGCCGTCAACGAGCCGGGCCGCGTGCGGCGCGACTTCGATGCGGCCCAGGCCCGCTTCGACGCCGCCGGCAGCCAGCCCCTGAAGGGCCTGCGCATCGGCGTGCCCGACGAATATTTCGGCGCCGGCCTGGCGCCGGACGTGGCCGCCGCGGTGCAAGCCGCCCTGGCCCAGTTCGAAGCCCTGGGCGCCGTGCGCGTGCCGGTGTCGCTGCCCCGCACCGAGCTGGCCATCCCCGCCTACTACGTCATCGCCCCCGCCGAAGCCTCCAGCAACCTGGCCCGCTACGACGGCGTACGCTACGGCCACCGCGCCGCGCAGTACGACGGCCTGGACAACATGATCAGCCGCTCGCGCGCCGAAGGCTTCGGCGACGAGGTCAAGCGCCGCATCCTGATTGGCACCTACGTGCTGTCCCACGGCTACTACGACGCCTACTACCTGCAGGCCCAGCGCCTGCGCCGCATGATCGCGCAGGACTTCCAGCGCGCCTATGCCGGCCAATGCGACGTCATCATGGGTCCGGTCACCCCGACGGTGGCCAAGAACATCGGCGACAACCGCGACGACCCGACCGCCGACTGGCTGGCCGACGTCTACACGCTGGGCGTCAGCCTGGCCGGCCTGCCCGCCATGTCGATCCCCTGCGGTTTCGGCGGGGGACAGCCCGGCAGCACTGCCACGCGCCGCCCGGTCGGCCTGCAGATCATCGGCAACTACTTCGACGAAGGCCGCCTCCTGGCCATCGCCGACCGCTACCAACAAGTCACCGACTGGCATAAAGCCTCGCCGGCCCAGCAGGACGCCTAAAAATGAACTGGGAAATCGTCATCGGCCTGGAAACGCACACGCAGCTTTCCACCGACTCCAAGATTTTTTCGGGCAGCAGCACCCAATTTGGCGCCGCGCCCAACACCCACGCCAACGAAGTCGACCTGGCGCTGCCGGGCAGCCTGCCGGTCATGAACCGTGGCGCCGCCGAACGTGCCATCCGCTTCGGCCTGGCGGTGGGCGCCGAGATCGCGCCGCGCTCGGTGTTCGCGCGCAAGAACTACTTCTACCCCGACCTGCCCAAGGGCTACCAGATCAGCCAGTACGAGCTGCCGGTCGTGGTGGGCGGCTCGCTGTCGTTCTTCGTGGGCGAAGAAGAAAAAACCGTCAACCTGACGCGCGCCCACCTGGAAGAAGACGCGGGCAAGTCCTCGCACGACAACTTCACCCTGGCCAACGGCTCGCCGGCCAGCGGCATCGACCTGAACCGCGCCGGCACGCCGCTGCTGGAAATCGTGACCGAGCCGGAAATGCGCTCGGCCGCCGAGGCCGTGGCCTATGCCCGCGCGTTGCACAGCCTGGTCGTCTGGCTGGGCATCTGCGACGGCAATATGCAGGAAGGCTCGTTCCGCTGCGACGCCAACGTCTCCGTGCGCCCGGTCGGCCAGAAGGAATTCGGCACGCGTACCGAGATCAAGAACGTCAACTCGTTCCGCTTCCTGGAACGCGCCATCGTCTATGAAGCCCGGCGCCAGATCGAGCTGATCGAGGACGGCGGCACCGTGGTCCAGGAAACCCGCCTGTACGATGCCGACCGCGACGAAACCCGCAGCATGCGCAGCAAGGAAGACGCGCACGACTACCGCTACTTCCCCGACCCCGATCTGCCCACCCTGGTCATTTCGCGCGAATGGGTCGACGAAGTCCGTGCCGCCATGCCCGAGCTGCCGGCCGCCCAGCGCGCCCGTTTCGAGTCCGAATACGGCCTGCCCGCCTACGACGCCGCCCAGCTGACCGTCAGCCGCGACCTGGCCGCCTACTTCGAAGCCGTGGCGCACGCCCTGCCGGCTGGCCAGGCCAAGCTGGCCGCCAACTGGATCATGGGCGAAGTCGCTGCCACGCTGAACAAGGAAGAAAAGGCCATCGCCGATTCTCCGGTGCAGGCCCCCGCCCTGGCAACCCTGATCAACCGCATCATCGACGGCACGATCTCCAACAAGATCGCGCGCGAAGTGTTCGGCGCCATGTGGGCCGGCGAAAACGGCGGCCAGGCCGACGCCATCATCGAGGCCCGCGGCCTGAAGCAGATCAGCGACACGGGCGCCATCGGCGCCATGATCGACGACGTGCTGGCTGCCAACCCAGCCATCGTCGAGGAGTACCGCGCCGGCAAGCAGAAGGCATTCAATTCGCTGGTGGGCCAGATCATGAAGGCCGCCCGCGGCAAGGCCAACCCGCAGCAGGTCAACGACCTGCTCAAGCAGAAGCTGGACAGCTGATCCGGATGCGCCGTCCCGTCCCCGGGGCGGCAAACAAGATCAGACCAATCCTAGGGCCGCGACATCTTGTCGCGGCCTTTTGTTTGGCCAAGAATGATCTGGTCGATTCCGACTGGAGATTTGGTCATGAATTACATCGAACTCAGTAGCAGCGATCTGCTGCACCGGTTTGCCGACCACCTGCAGGCCGTCACCCAGGGCCAGCATTTCATCATCTCGGTCGATGGCGTGCCCTACGCCCGACTGACGCCGGCGGCGTCCACCACCTCGCTGGATGGCCACGATGCGCTTGAAGCGATGAAACGCTTTACGCCCGGCACGCCCGTTGCGCACGAGGTTGTCCGTGCCTGGATCGAAGAAGGCCGGCAATGAACCCGATCCGCCTGGTACCCGACGCGTCCGTCGCTCTGGCATGGCTGCTGGGGCGCACCGACATGCGGGAATCCGCTCTGGCCCGACATCTGCTGGAAGTCGCCCACGGGTCGCGGAACCTGGTGCCGCACATCTGGCCGGTGGAAGTGGCCAATGGCATGTTGCGCGCCGAACGCAGTCAACACATCACGGAGAGCCAGCGTCTGTCGTTCGCGCTGCTGCTTGATCGGCTGCCTATCGCGGCCGATCCGGACGTTGCGGCGTCCAGCATTTCGCGCACCTGCCAGCTGGCGCGAACGCACGGCCTGACTGCCTACGACGCAAGCTACATCGAATTGGCCCGGCGCAGCGGAGCTTGCCTGGCTACGTTTGACCGCAAACTGGCAGACGCCGCCCGGGCAAGCGGCATCGCCGTCTTCGGCCAACCCCATGGCGTCGCCGAGCCCATCGCCCGTTACGGCTAAGCGGGGTCTTACTTCACCCCGTACTTCGTCCGGTACGCCAGTACCGCGTCACGGTGTTCGGCAAAGGCGGCGTCGTCTTGCAGCAGCGCCATGATGTCCGCCAGCGAGGCGATGGCCACCACAGGAATGCCGTAGGTCTTGGCCACGTCCTGCACGGCCGAATGGGCTGACAGGGCGTCGTCCGGACCGGCGCGTTCCATGCGGTCCATGGCGATCAGCACCGCTGCCGGCTCGGCGCCCGCGTTGCGGATGATCTCCACCGATTCACGCACCGAGGTGCCCGCCGTGATCACGTCGTCGATGATCACGACCTTGCCCTTGAGCGGCGCGCCGACCAGCGTGCCACCTTCGCCGTGGTCCTTGGCCTCCTTGCGGTTGTAGGCAAACGGCACGTCACTGCGGCCTTGCATGGCCGGGTGGCCGGCCAGCGCCACGGCGGTGGCCGTGGCCAGCGGGATGCCCTTGTAGGCCGGGCCGAACAGCATATCGAAGGCCACGCCCGAATCCAGCAGCGCCTGGGCATAGAACCCGGCCAGCTTACCGACCGAACCGCCGCTGTTGAACAGGCCCGCATTGAAGAAATAGGGGCTGATGCGTCCCGATTTGACCTTGAAGCTGCCGAAGCGCAGCACGCCTTCGTTCAAGGCAAAGCGGACGAAATCGAGCGAGGTGGCACGGTGGGCGGATTGGGCGGCAGACATGCGAGGAAGGTCCGAAAGATGGCAAACCCCCGCATTTTATCCGGTGTCGGGGGCTTTCCCTGGCAGCGGCGCCGAGTCGGTTAAATTCCTGGCATTGTTCCGGCCGTCATCGGCCGCTCTACAGGAGTCCCGCTTTGCTGCGCATCACGTCGATCAACCTCAATGGCATCCGGTCCGCCTTTCGCAAGGGCCTGCAACCCTGGATGGAAAAGCATGCGGCAGACGTGCTGTGCCTGCAGGAAATCAAGGTTTCGGACGAAGACCTGACCGAAGACCTGCGCCACCCGCCGGGCTACACGGGCCACTTTCACCATGCCGTGAAAAAGGGTTACAGCGGCGTGGGCATCTATCTGCGCAACGCGGCCGAACGCGTTGTCAGCGGCCTGGACTGCGAAGAATTCGATCCCGAAGGCCGCATCATCCGCGCCGACTGGAAGAACTTGTCCGTCATCAGCGCCTACCTGCCGTCCGGCTCCAGCGGCGATGAACGCCAGCAAGCCAAGTACCGCTTCCTGGACCGCTTCGGTCCGTGGATCGACCAACTGATGCACGAGCACAAGAAAACCGGCCGCGAATTCATCATCTGCGGCGACTGGAACATCGCGCACAAGGAGATCGACCTGAAGAACTGGAAGGGCAACCTGAAGAACTCCGGTTTCCTGCCCGAAGAGCGCGCCTGGCTGACCGACGTGTTCGATAAGCGCGGTTTCGTGGACGTATTCCGCACCATTGACGACCGGCCGGACCAGTACACCTGGTGGAGCAACCGCGGCCAGGCCTGGGCCAAGAACGTGGGGTGGCGTATCGACTACCAGATCGCCACGCCGGGTATCGCCGCCCGTGCGCGCAGCGTCGCCATCTATAAAGACGAGCGCTTTTCCGACCATGCGCCGCTGACCATCGACTACGACGCCACGCTGTAACCCAGGCGGACGGACGGCCCCAAGCGGCCGTTCGTCTGATTTTTCGCAAAACAATAATAGGGACGCATAAAGGTCGAATGCCTCTCCCGTCGTCCCTCCAGCGGCCCATCCCCAGCCTGCTCTCTCTCTGAGACCGGCATACGGCGACATATCTTCCGTCGCAAAAATATCGGGGACATATTAAATTCCCCTTTGATTTCAATGATACGAAGGTTTTCCTCTGGCAACCCGATCCGGCCGCCTGTGGGCAAAACCTCAATGCGTCCCTTTTAAATTAATAAAAAAGCGCTTTGATATCAAGGTGATGGCGCATCCATCAGCTTTGCGCAGGGCAACAAAATAGCCCTACAATTCCGCACCAAGCCGGTGCCGATTGCACCAAAACGGACACAAAACGCCCCAAATCGGCGCACGTCCGCACCTATTCGAAGCCCCCAAGGAGATCATGTTGAAAGTGCAGAGTCTGGACGACTTCCTGCGTGGCGTCGCCGCGCGCGATCCGCAGCAGCCGGAATTCATGCAAGCCGTCCAGGAGGTGATGCTGAGCCTGTGGCCTTTCATCGAAAAGCACCCCCACTACGCCGAACACGCCCTGCTCGAGCGCCTGGTGGAACCGGAACGCGTGATCCAGTTCCGGGTGTGCTGGACCGATGATCGCGGCCAGGCACAGGTCAACCGCGCTTTCCGCATCCAGCACAGCTCGGCCATCGGCCCGTTCAAGGGCGGCATGCGTTTCCACCCCTCGGTGAACCTGTCGATCCTGAAGTTCCTGGCCTTCGAGCAGACCCTGAAGAACGCATTGACCACGCTGCCCATGGGCGGCGGCAAGGGCGGCTCGGACTTCGACCCCAAGGGCAAGTCCGATGCCGAAGTCATGCGTTTCTGCCAGGCCCTGATGATCGAGCTGTACCGCCACCTGGGCCCGGACACCGACGTGCCGGCCGGCGACATCGGCGTGGGCGCGCGCGAAGTCGGCTTCATGGCCGGCATGATGAAAAAGCTGTCCAACTCCACCGCCAGCGTGTTCACCGGCAAGGGCCTGACCTTCGGTGGCAGCCTGATCCGCCCCGAAGCCACCGGCTACGGCACGGTCTACTTCGCCGAAGAAATGCTCAAGCGCGTCGGCAAGTCGTTCGACGGGCTGCGCGTGTCGGTGTCCGGCTCGGGCAATGTCGCGCAATACGCCATCGAGAAGGCCATGTCGCTGGGCGCCAAGGTCGTGACCGTATCCGACTCGAACGGCACCGTGGTCGACGAAGCCGGCTTCACCCACGAAAAGCTGGTGGCGCTGATGCACGTCAAGAACGATCTGCGCGGTCGCCTGGACACCTACGCCCGCCAATTCGGCTTGGCCTACGAAGCCGGCAAGCGCCCCTGGCATGTGCCGGTGGACGTGGCCCTGCCCTGCGCCACCCAGAACGAACTGGAACTGGCCGATGCCCAGGCGCTGATCAAGAACGGCGTGCTGTGCGTAGCCGAGGGCGCCAACATGCCCGCCACCCTGGACGCGGCCAAAGCCTTCATCGCGGCCCGCGTGCTGTACGCCCCGGGCAAGGCCACCAATGCCGGCGGCGTGGCCGTATCGGGCCTGGAAATGGCCCAGAATTCGGCCCGCCTGGCGTGGACCCGCGAGGAAGTCGACGCGCGCCTGCACGCCATCATGCGCGACATCCACGAAAACTGCGTGCGCCACGGCCACAGCGAGCGCGAATACGTCAACTACCTGGACGGCGCCAACATCGCCGGCTTCGTCAAGGTGGCGGACGCCATGCGCCAGCAGGGCCTGTACTAAGCCCTGCCGTCATGCCCGGCCACCGAGCCGGGTCATTCCCGCCGCTCGGCTGCAAGCCCGATGCCCAACAAAAAACGGAGCCGCAAGGCTCCGTTTCTACATGCACAGCGGCGCCATGCGCGGATCAGTGCTTCATTGCACCGTGATCGTGGCTCATGCCCGGGTTATGGGACGCCGGCTTGACCTTGAACTGCACGGCCACCTCGCCCGCCTTCTCGAACTTCAGCGTGGCCGGCACCGTGCCGCCCTCGGCGAACGGTGCCTTCAGCTTGATGAACATGACGTGGTAGCCGCCCGGGCTGAGCTTGACCTCGGTGTCGGCCGGCAACGCGATGCCGCCTTCGACCTGGCGCATCTTGGCCACGCCGTTGGCGGTTTCGACGGTGTGCAACTCGACACGCTCGGCCGCGGCGGACGTAACCGACAGCAGGCGGTCCGGCGTCTTGGCGTCATTGTCGATATCCATGTAGCCCGCGCCGTTGGACTGGCCCGGGGCGGACGCACGCACCCAGAGGTCGTCGATCTCGACCTCGCCGACCTTATAGTCCTTGGCCCAGGCCGAACCGGCCGCGCACAGGCCCAGGGCGGCAATGGCGGCGAACTTGCGGATGTTCATGGGGTGATCTCCTAGTGGGTTAACGCCGCCGGACCAGGCTGCGGGCGGCTGACAGAACCGAGTCGGTCAAAGCTTCCATCGCCTCGGAGTTTACCCGCCAATGCTGCCAATACAGCGGCACATCTTCCCACGCCCGGCCCCGCAACAGGACCAGATGACCTGCATCAAGGTGTTCTTGCACAAGCGGCAGCGGATTCATGGTCCAACCCAGCCCGCCCAGGGTCGCCTGCACGAATGCGCGGGTGGACGGCACCCACCATACCGGCGGCTGCCACGGCGTCGGATCCGAGATCTTGTGCGCGAAGCGGGCCTGCAGGGCGTCCTTGCGGTTAAAGACCAGCACCGGCGCCTGCGCCAGCGTCTGTGCGTTCACGCCCTGCACAAAGTAGCGCTTGTGAAAGGCGGGGCTGCACGTCGCCACATAGCGCATGCTGCCCAGCGCGTGGATGCGGCAGCCCTGCACCGGATCGGCCAGCGTCGTCACCGCGCCCAGTACCGATCCGTTACGCAGCAGCGCCGCGGTGTGGTCCTGGTCTTCGGACAGCATGTCCAGCGTGGCGCGGGTGCGGCTGGCGAACTGCAGGGCCGCGTCGACGAACCAGGTTTCCAGGCTGTCGTGGTTGACCGCCACGGGAATGCTGGCGTGCGGCACGTCGTCGTCCGCCACGCCCAGCCGGTTCAGGGCATCGTGCTCCAGCAGCGCCGTCTGCTCGGCCAGTTGCACCAGCACCTGGCCGTCGGCGGTGGCGGCAGCCGGCACCGTGCGCTGGACCAGCAGCCGGCCCATGCGGTCTTCCAGCGCCTTGATCCGCTGCGACACCGCCGACGGCGTCACGCTCAGCGCCAACGCAGCCCGCTCGAAGCTGCCTTCGCGCACCACCGCTGCCAAGGCGCGCAGATTGCCGTGATCGATTTTCATTGGATTAGTTTTACTTAATATAGTGAAGGAAAATTAGCTGTATTTCAGACACTGAGCAAGCGAAAATAATGCATTGCCGGTATGCGCAACGCTGCCGGCCCGGTTTTCAAGCGCCGCCACAAGGCGTTGCAGTCAAAAGGTTCGCGTCATGTTCGCCACGTTGTCATCCCCCCTATTTCTCACTGCCTGGGCCAGCGGCACGGCCACCGGCCTGGGCCTGTTCGCCGTCGTGGGCGCGCAAAGCGCGTTCATCCTGCGCCAGGGACTGATGCGCGCCCATCTCTTGTCGGTGGTGGCCATCTGCGCCCTGATCGACGCGGTGTTCATTTTCGCCAGCGTATCCGGTCTGCAGGCGCTGACCGCCTGGTTCCCCTGGCTGACGACCGCCGTGCTGTGGTTCGGCGTGGCGTTCCTGTCCTGGTACGCCCTGCAATCGGCCCGCCGCGCCTGGACCGCCACCGGCGGCCTGGCGGCCGCACGCGACGTAGTGCCTTCGCGCCGCGCCGCCATGCTGGGCGCGCTGGGCTTTTCGCTCCTGAACCCGCATTTCTGGCTGGACATGGTGGTGGTGGGCTCGCTGGCCCACGGCTTTGACGACGCCCGCATGGCGTTCGCCGCCGGCGCCTTCACCGCCAGCCTGCTGTGGCTGGCCGTGCTGGGCATCGGCTCGCGGCTGTTCGCCCGCTTCTTCGCCAGCGCCTCGGCCTGGCGGGTGCTGGACGGCGTCATTGCCGTGATCATGGCCGCCCTGGCGGTCAGCCTGGCAATCAAGGGCGTGTAAACGCGTTCAAAGGGGCCGCCATCTACACCGCCACATTCATCTTCGCCAAAAAGCAGTTCGACGACGACTTCCACCGCTTGAACCAGGCCATCGCCCAGGCCGCCCGCAGCATGCCGGGCTATCTGGGCGAAGAGGCCTGGGAAGACCCCGCCCGGGGTCTGTACGCCAATGTGTATTACTGGGAATCGCTGGACGCCCTGGATGCCCTGATCCGGCACCCGGTCCACCAGCAGGCCAAAGCCGCGCAATCGCGCTGGCTGGACGGCTACCGGGTCGTGATCTCGCAGGTACTTAGGGAATACGGGGACAGACTACCCCGCCCGGCACTTTTATAATCGCCGCGTTGCCACTCTTTCGTCGGGCGCATGGCCGGCCCGCCAGACGATCATGCGCGGACCCTCCCCTTCCAAAGACGTGCGCCTGCCGCCGCTGGCCGCCATCCAGGCGTTCGAGGCAGCCGCCCGGCTAGGCTCGTTCGAACGAGCCAGCGAAGAACTGTTCGTCACCGCCAGCGCCATCGGCAAGCGCATTGCCGCGCTCGAAGCCCTGCTGGACGTGTCGCTGTTCATCCGCAGCAGCCGCGGCGCCACGCTGAGCGCCGCCGGGCGCGAATACCTGGAACAGGTGCGCACGGCGCTGGACCTGCTGTCCGACGCCTCGCTGCACAAGCGCGGCGAGCCCAAGCTGGAGCCGTTGCGGGTGGTCTCCACCCCCACGTTTGCCCGCCAGGTCCTGATCCCCTCTCTGCCCAGCTTCACCGCCGCCCACCCCGACGTCGAGCTGGAGATCCTGCTGTCCATTCCTTACCTGGACATCATGCCGCCCAACGCCGACGTCTGGATCCGTTTCGGCAGTGGCAAATATCCCGGCCTGCACGCGCAGAGGCTGACCTCGGACCCCGTGTTCGCGGTCTGCTCGCCTGACTATCGCGACGCCCATGGCCCCTTCCTGCGCCCGGCCGACCTGACCCGCGCCGCCCTGCTGCGCTGTCCAATGGAACCGTGGCGCCCCTGGCTGGCGGCGGCGGGGCTGGACTGGCCCGAGCCGGCGCGCGGCGTCTGGCTGGTGGACCTGGGCATGATGCTGGCGGCGGCCCGCGCCGGCCAGGGCCTCGCCCTGACCCGCCGCACGCTGGCCGCGGAATGGCTGGACGAAGGCAAATTGCTGCGCGTGCTGGACATCGAAACCGCCGGCGAATCCCAGTACTACCTGTGCACCGAGATCTCGCGGCCGCCCCGCGCCGCCGTCCAAGCGTTTTCCCTATGGCTGGCCGAGGTCTGCGAACGCGCATCCCAATGGCCACGGGGCTTGCCGGCCAAGCCGGAATAAATTTCCAGTCCCAGGCGGAATGAAATTCCGCGCACCAAGGCGCATCGCTGGCTAGGATGCGCCGAACGTGACCGCACGCGGAAACCGGCTCCGCGCACCGCGCGCCCGCCCCGCGCTGCGCCGCCTCATGCTGCATCGCAGCGAACTGCCCCCGGACCGTACGGATGTACTAGGTATTTACACGGAAAAAGCCCGCCGGGTCAGATTCGCGTAAGCGATTAAGCAGACAGTCACAACACGCAACACAGGAGCGCGCCGCCACCCCCATTTCTTCGCCGCCTGGCGCCGGCACACGGTTTTCCACGCAGTTCTACTAATTACAACGGAGACATCCATGGATTTTCGTTTGAAGCTGCTCGCAGGAACCCTTGCATTTGCCGTATCGGCCGCGGGCTACGCCGCCGACCCCATCAAGATCGGCGTGGCCGGCCCGTACACGGGCGGATCTTCCTCCATGGGCGTCAGCATGCGCGACGGCGTGCGCCTGGCGATCGAGGAAATCAACAAGAGTGGCGGCGTCCTCGGCCGTCAGCTGGTCGCAGTGGAGCGCGACGACGAGGCCAAGAATGAACGCGGCGTGCAGATTGCCCAGGAATTGATCAACAAGGAACAGGTCACCGCCACGGTCGGCTACATCAACACCGGCGTGGCGCTGGCCTCGCAGCGCTTCTACCAGGACGCCAAGATTCCGGTCTTCAACAACGTCGCCACCGGCAGCGTCATCACGCACCAGTTCAAGGCGCCGGAATACCCGGACAACTACGTGTTCCGCAACGCGGCGCACGACAGCATCCAGGCCCCGATGATCGTCGAGGAAGCCGTCACCCGCCGCGGCTTCAAGAAGGTCGCGATCCTGGCCGACTCCACCAACTACGGCCAACTGGGCCGCGAGGACCTGGAAAAGGCCCTGGACGCCAAGGGCATCAAGCCCGTGGCCGTGGAGAAGTTCAACATCAAGGACGTCGACATGACGGCCCAGTTGCTCAAGGCCAAGGCCGCAGGCGCCGAAGCCGTGCTGACCTACGGCATCGGCCCCGAACTGGCCCAGATCGCCAACGGCATGACCAAGCTGGGCTGGAAGGTGCCGATCATCGGCAGCTGGACGCTGTCGATGGCCAACTACATCGACAACTCCGGCGCCAACGGCGAAGGCGCGCGCATGCCGCAGACCTTCATCCAGGATCCGGACACGCCCAAGCGCAAAGCCTTCATCGACGCCTACCTGGCCAAGTTCAAGCCCAAGAACAACCGCATCGACTCGCCGGTGTCGGCGGCCCAGGGCTACGACTCGATCTTCCTCTTGGCCGCGGCCATCAAGCAGGCCAACTCGACCGACGGCCCGAAGATCCGGGAAGCGCTTGAAAACCTGCAAACGCCCGTCGAAGGCGTGGTGATGACCTACAACAAGCCGTTCACCCACGATAACCACGACGCGATCACCGCGAAGGAAGTGGTCATTGGCGAGGTCAAGGGCGGCCGTGTGGTCAAGGCCAACTAAGTTCGTCTGAAGCAACAACGCGGCGGCTGCCCGGCCGCCGCTGCCGGCGCCTCCCACCCGGGGCGCCGGCTTGCAGCCGCCTGACAACAGCGTTCTGCCCAAGGGGGTTGGGCCGGACCAAAGCGCCTCACGAAAAACACCATGATTCTTCTACAGCTTATCTATAGCGGTATCGCGCTAGGCATGATCTATGCCGTCATCGCGTTCGGATACCAGCTCACTTTCGCCACATCCGGCACCTTGAACTTCGGCCAGGGCGAAGCCCTGATGCTGGGCGCGCTGGTCGGGCTGACGCTCGTCGGGCTGGGCGTCAATTACTGGGTGATGATCCCCATCGTCTGCCTGTTCGGCTTCGCGCAGGGCGCGCTGGTCGAGCGCATCGGCGTGCGGCCGGCCATCAAGACGCGATCGGAATTCGGCTGGATCATGGCCACCATCGCCCTGGGCATCATTTTCAAGAACGTGGCCGAGAACATCTGGGGCCGCGACGACCTGCGCTTTCCTTCCCCGCTGCCCGAAGCGCCGATCCAGGTGCTGGGCGCCAACGTGCTGCCGATGGAACTGCTGGTGGTGTTCGGCGCGCTGGCCATGATGCTGCTGGTGGAAGTGTTCAACCGCAAGTCCATCTACGGCAAGGCCTTCGTCGCCACGTCCAATGACCGCGACGCCGCCGGCCTGATGGGCATCAACACCGGCATGGTGATCACCTTTTCGTATGCCCTGTCGTCGCTGACCGCCGCCTTCGCGGGCGTTCTGGTGGCGCCGCTGACGCTGACCGGCGCCACCATGGGCGCGGTGCTGGGCCTGAAGGCCTTCGCGGTCGCCATCATCGGCGGCCTGTCCAGCGGCATGGGCGTGGTGGTGGGCGGGCTGATCCTGGGGATCGCCGAAACCACCACCGGTTTCTATCTTTCCACGGGGTACAAAGACGTGCCGGGCCTGGTCCTGCTGCTGCT
The DNA here is from genome assembly GCF_016428805.1 of Achromobacter sp. ASV32. Classification (GTDB taxonomy): domain Bacteria; phylum Pseudomonadota; class Gammaproteobacteria; order Burkholderiales; family Burkholderiaceae_B; genus Achromobacter. Next base: position 36,446 of record NZ_JAELTJ010000027.1, on the reverse strand, counting down.
CGTACTGACCTTCAAGCCCGCCGGCCTGTTCGGCAAGACCGCGATCAAGAAGGTGTAAGCGATGAAACCCCTGCACCTTCTTCTTTCCATCGTGGCGGTGGCCTGCCTGGCTGCCGTGCCCCTGGGCGTGACCAACACGTACTACCTGCACCTGATCGAAACGATCATGATCTATTCGATCCTGCTGTTCGGGCTCGATATCGTGGTGGGCTATACCGGCCAGGTGTCGCTGGGCCACGCCGGCCTGTTCGGCATCGGCTCGTATGTGGCCGGCGTGCTGTTCTTCCATCTGCAGATGCCCATCTGGGTCACGCTGCCCGCCGCCATCCTGATCGCGGCGGCATTTGGCGCGGTGCTGGCCCTGCCGGCCCTGCGGGTAACAGGACCATACCTGGCGATGGTGACGCTGGCGTTCGGCACCATCATCCAGATCCTGATCAACGAAATGACCTTCATGACCGAAGGGCCGCTGGGCATCAAGATCCCCAAGCCGTCGATCGGCGGGCACATCCTGACCAAGAGCGAGTACTTCTGGCTGGTCGCGGCGCTGCTGGTGCTGTCGCTGATCGTGGTCCACCGCATCCTGAAGTCGCACCTGGGCCGTTCATTCGAGGCGCTGCGTGACAGCCCGATCGCGTCGGACTGCATGGGCGTGTCGGTCTACCGGCACAAGGTGTTCGCGTTCGTGATCAGCGCCGGCTTCGCGGGCCTGGCGGGCGCGCTGTATTCGTATTCCGAGCAATACATCTCGCCCAATACCTATAACTTCGAACTGACCATCCTGTTCCTGCTGGCGATCATCATGGGCGGACGCAAGAGCCGCACGGGCGCGCTGCTGGGCGCGTCGATCATCGTGCTGCTGCCCAAGATGCTGGACGACATCGGCACTTTCCGCCTGATCGCGCTGGGCGTGGCGATCCTGGTGACGGTGGGCAGCGCGGTCGCCGTGTCCAAGGGACGCGCCGAGGCGCGCCGCGTCGCCGTGCCGGTGGTCGGCACGATCCTGCTGGCGGTGTTCTCGTACTGGCTGGATGCGGTGACCGACTGGCGCCTGAGCATCTTCGGCGCCATGATCCTGTTCGTCGTGTACTACCTGCCCGACGGCATCGTGGGCTTTGTGCGCAACCTGTTCTTCTCGACCCGCCGCGCGGCGTTGTCGGTGAAGAAGGACCTGGTCAAGGAACAGGACGCGGTACCGGCCGCGGCACAAGGCAAGGACGAGACCTTGCTGGCCGCCAAGGGCGTACTGATGCAGTTCGGCGGCCTGAAGGCGCTGAACGAGGTGGACCTGACGATCAAGCGCGGCACCATCCACGGGCTGATCGGGCCGAACGGCTCGGGCAAGAGCACGATGATGAACGTGCTGACGGGCATCTATGTGCCGACAGCCGGCGCGGTGGAGTTCTCGGGCAAGTCGCTGGTGGGCCTGGCCCCGGCCGACATCGCGGCCACGGGCATCGCCCGCACGTTCCAGAATGTGCAGTTGTTCGGCGAGATGACGGCGCTGGAGAACGTGTTGGTGGGGCTGCACCACACCTTCACGACCGGGCTGGCCGGCATCGCGCTGCGCACATCCAAATGGAAGGGCGAGGAACAGGGCGCCCGCGCCCGCGCGCTGGCGCTACTGGAGTTCGTGGGGCTGGACGACATGGCCAACGAAGAGGCGCGCAATCTGCCCTATGGCAAGCAGCGCCTGCTGGAGATCGCCCGCGCGCTGGCGCTGGACCCGCAACTGCTGCTGCTGGACGAACCCGCGGCCGGCCTGACGGCGCCAGACATCGTCGAGCTCCTGGCCATCATCCGCAAGGTGCGCGATCACGGCATTACGCTGATCCTGATCGAGCACCACATGGATGTGGTGATGGGCGTGTGCGACACCGTGTCGGTGCTGGACTTCGGGCAGAAGATCGCCGAAGGCTTGCCGAATGAAGTGCAGAGCAACGCCAAGGTTATCGAGGCGTATCTGGGCGGTGCGCCCGCCTGACGCCAAGGACGACAACATGCTATCGATCAAGAATCTGGAAGCGGGCTACGGGAAGGTGAAGGTGCTGCACGGCATCAGCATGGAGGTCCCGAAGGCGAAGGTCGTGACGTTGATCGGCTCGAACGGAGCCGGCAAGACGACGACGATGCGGGCACTGTCGGGCATGATCCGGCCGACGGCGGGCGAGGTGACGCTGAGCGGCAAGCGGATCGACGGGCTGGAGTCGCACCGCATTGCGCGGCTGGGGCTGGCCCATTCACCGGAAGGCCGGCGGGTGTTTCCGACGCTGTCGGTGACGGACAATCTGCTGCTGGGCGCGTTTCCGCGCTTGACGGGCAGCCGGCCGAAGGGGGACGTGCAAGCGGACCTGGGCCGGGCGATGGATCTGTTTCCACGGCTGAAGGAACGGCGCGAGCAATTGGCGGGGACGCTGTCGGGCGGCGAGCAGCAGATGCTGGCGATGGCGCGGGCGGTGATGCTGAATCCGGAGCTGGTGCTGCTGGATGAGCCATCGATGGGCCTGGCGCCGATCCTGGTGGAAGAGGTTTTCCGGATCATTGCGCGCTTGAAGGACGAAGGCGTGACGATGCTGCTGGTGGAACAGTTTGCAGCGGCAGCGCTGAACGTGGCCGACTACGGGTATGTGTTGGAGAACGGGCGGATTTCAGTGCATGGGAGTGCTGAGAAGCTCAAGCATGATCCGGCTGTGGTGGCGGCTTATCTTGGTGGGGGGCACTGAGGATTACTTGCTGGCTGGGGTGGCGTTCTTTTGCCGTCCGGGGCGTCGGCTGCCCCTGGTGGGCGGGGCTACGATTGCGGTCCGGAGCCTTCGCTCCGGACTGCCCCGTCGTCATCCTCGTCCTCGCCTTCGGCGACTCCTACGGATTCCCTCGGGCGCATCTACACGCCCCGCCCACCAGGGGCAGCCGACGCCCCGGACTCAGGATTGCTTTGGTTTTCGCCTCGTTGGGGCGAGCAGCGTGCTTAACGTCTTTCTGCTGCGCTGACTGACCGCCGATGATCTTGCAGGGCCCGCCCCAAGCCGGCCGCGCGGGCGGCCTTTTGGGGCTTACGCGGTGTCTTACGGGCACGGGTGACGCTGCGCGCTGATGGAGGTCGTAGCGCCGTTCAAGGGGGTGTGGCGGTGACTTGCTGGCGTGGGTCGGGTCGTATAGGTAACGCTGGCAAACACAGCGCTCTACGCAAGCGCGCAGCGCACATCGTCACGACGCCGCACAATGCCGAAGCCCCAAAAGGCCGCCCGCGCGGCCGGCCTGGGGCGAGCGACGCAAACCTCTCCCCCACACCCCGGCCTGGCAACGCCCCATTTCTCGAAAACGGTAGCGCCTGGGGCTGGGTGCCTTGATGGCGAGCAACCTCGATGCGCCCGAGGGAATCGGAAGGAGCAGCCGCAGGCTGGGACGACGATGACGACGGGGCAGTCCGGAGCGAAGGCTCCGGACCGCAATCGTGGGCGCTCGCCATCAAGGCGCCCAGCCCCAGGCGCGGCCTAAGCAAGAACCATCTTGCCTAAGCAAACAACCCCTGCCCAATCAGGCCGCGCCCCAGATCGCGCGCAGCGATCAGACCTCAATCGTCAGGGTCACATCGATATTGCCACGCGTAGCATTCGAGTAAGGGCAAACGATATGAGCCGCGGAGACAAGCTTCTCCGCTTCAGCGCGATCCATCCCAGGCAACGAGATCTTCAGTTCCGCTTCAATGCCGAAGCCGGTCGGGATCGGGCCGATACCCACGGACCCATCGATGGTGGCGTTGGCGGGCATGGCGATCTTGTCGCGACCGGCGACGAACTTCATGGCGCCCATGAAGCAGGCGGAGTAGCCGACGGCGAAGAGTTGTTCGGGGTTGGTGCCGGCCGCGCCGGCGCCGCCCAGTTCCTTCGGGGTGGTCAGCTTGACGTTCAGGTTGCCGTCGTTGGACACGCCGGTGCCTTCACGGCCGCCGGTGACGTGGGCGTGGGCGCGGTACAGGACTTTTTCGATGGACATGGTGCGTTCCTTTTGAAAGGTGAAGGTGGGACTGCCAGGCTGGCGGGACCGTTCCCGCCTCGGCCTTTCCTAATTAAATAGCACACAATTTCATAGCGCACTATCTTTAATGCCGGATGACAGCACTTGCCATCATCCACTTCAAAGACTGAGATTCAAAGACTGCTGACCAGCTTTTCCCGCAATTCGTGTAACGCTTTCATGGTGCCTTGCACTTCCTGCAGCGAGCACTGGGCGGCCGCGGCGATGGCCTGGGGCACGGCTTCGGCCTGGTTGCGCAGGTCGCGGCCTTGCCTGGTCAGGGTCACGATGACCTGGCGTTCGTCGTTCTGTGCGCGGACCCGGGTGACCAGGCCTGCCGCTTCCAGCCGCTTGAGCAGGGGCGTCAGGGTGGCCGAATCCAGGAATAGGCGTTCGCCGATGTCGGTAACCGTGATTTCATCGCCTTCCCACAGAACCAGCATGACCAGGTATTGCGGATAGGTCAGATCCAGGCCGCGCAGCAGCTTGCGGTACACCTTGTTCATCGCCAGCGAGGTCGAGTACAGGGCGAAACACAATTGGCTGTCTAGCAGCAGCGGGTTGAATGCGCCTTTCGGCTGGGATCTGGATTTCATTGCGCAATGTTAAATAGCGCGCTATTTATCGTCAAGCTTTTTTTATGCTGCGCCGCGCAAGCGGTAACCGGCAATCAGGGGCTGGCAGGAATCGCCCCTGCCGGCGATTCAGGCGACATGCTCGCCTTCCACGGCGCTGCGGTCGGAGCCGTACTGCTTGAGGCCGTCCAGGTCGAGCACCCGCACGGCGCCGTATTCGACGTTCAAAAGACCTGCTTCTTCCAGCTTGCGCAGCGCCTGGTTGGCGCGCTGGCGCGAAACGCGGGCCAGGTAGCCGACTTCTTCCTGTGTGATGGTCAGGCGCATGCCCATGCCCGGGTACAGGAGCGGGTTGAAGAGTTCGGCCAGGCAACGGGCCACGCGGGCGTCCGGATCCAGCAGGCGGTCGTATTCGGCCTTGCCGATGAATTGGGCGACGCGCTCGTTCAGCTGGTGCAGCAGATAGCGGTTGAAGGGGATGCTGTTGTCCAGCAGCCAATCGAAGGTGGCCGCGGGCAAGCGGGCGACGACCGATTCGCGCAGCGCGACGATGTCGTATTTGCGGACTTCGCGCTTGAGCAGCGAGCCTTCGCCGATCCAGCCGCCGGCAGGCACGCCCGTGAGCGAGGCCACCTTGCCCTCGGCATTGCCCACCGAGACTTTCACCAGACCTGCCAGCACGCCTATCCATGCCTGGGCGAGTTCACCTTTGCGCTCTATGATCGATCCAGCGGCGACCTGCTGCACGGAAAGGTCTCGCTCGACGCGCGATTGCTGCTCGGCGTTGAGCACGCGAAACCAGGCCGCGGCAAGTTGCAGGGAGTCGGATAGCTGCATCGGGAATACCCTAAAAGTTCCTTGAATGTCGCGATGGTGACAGTTGGTAGCAACCCAACCTTATACCTTAACTCCTGCCGTAAATCTAAAACCAACTGGTCAAGCGCGATCTCGCCCACGCCGCTCTTCGCGGCAGCCGGCCCGGCGCGCCCAAACCGGAGGAGACAACGTGGCACATTCATCGCCCGCATCTGCACAGGTGCCGGCCGCGCTGGACACCTTTCCAGCGCTGCTGTTCGCGCATGCCAACGTGCGCGGGTCGCGGCCCGCGATACGAGAGAAAGATCTGGGGATCTGGCAAACCCTTACCTGGTCCGATGTGGCGGAGCACGTGCGCCAGGTGGCCCACGGATTCGCGTCGCTGGGCATCAAGCCCGGCATGCACGTGGCCGTCATCGGTGAAAACCGCCCTCGCCTGTACATGGCCATGATGGCCGCGCAATCGCTGGGTGCGATTCCCGTACCGCTCTACCAGGACGCCGTGGCCCAGGAAATGGTCTACGTGCTGCAGGACGCCGAGATCAGCGTGGCGGTAGTCGAAGACCAGGAACAGGTCGACAAGATGCTGGAAGTGCGCGAGCAGTGCCCCGCGCTCAAGCATGTGGTGTATGACGATCCGCGCGGCCTGCGCCACTACTCGGACGCGATGCTGCTGTCGTATGAAAAGCTGGAGGAACTGGGCCGCGACTACGCCGCGCAGCATCCCGACTTCTTTACCCGCGCCGTGGCTGCCGTGCAGCCGCATGATGCGGCGGCGATGTTCTACACGTCGGGCACCACCGGCAAGCCCAAGGGCGTGGTGCTGACGCACCATGCGCTGATCGACCGCGCCCGCGCCGTGTCCGACATGGAAAAGCTGACCGACCAGGAGGACGTGCTGGCCTACCTGCCGCCGGCGTGGATCGGCCAGAACATGTTTTCATACACGCAGCTGCTGGTCACGGGCTTTACCGTGAACCATCCGGAATCGCCCGACACCGTGTCGATCGACATGCGCGACATCGGCCCCACCTATTATTTCGCGCCGCCGCGCGTGCTGGAAGGCCTGCTGACGCATGTGATGATCCGCATGGAAGACGCGGGCTACATCAAGCGCAAGCTGTTTCAGGCCTGCATGAAGCTGGCCCGCCGCGTGGGCACCCGCATCCTGGACGGCGAATCCGTCAACGCCTGGGACCGCCTGCGCTACGCGCTGGGCAATGTGCTGATCTACGGCCCGCTGCGCAATGCGCTGGGCATGAGCCGGGTGCGCGTGGCCTACACCGCCGGCGAGGCCATCGGGCCGGACCTGTTCGTGTTCTACCGGTCCATCGGCATCAACCTCAAGCAGCTGTATGGTTCGACCGAGACGTCGGTGTTCGTCTGCGTGCAGCCCGACGGCCAGGTGCGCGACGACACGGTCGGCCCGCCTGTGGCCGGCGTGGAGATCCGCGTGGCAGACAACGGCGAAATCCTGGTCAAGAGCCCGGGCCTGTTCAAGGAGTACTACCGCAATCCCGCGGCCACCGAAGAGGCGCGCAGCGCCGACGGCTGGTTCCATACGGGCGATGCGGGCTACCTGGACACCGACGGCCAGCTCAAGATCATTGACCGCGCCAAGGACGTTGGCAAGCTGGCCAACGGCAGCCTGTTCGCGCCCAAATACCTGGAAAACAAGCTCAAGTTCTTCCAGCACATCAAGGAAGCGGTGGCGTTCGGCGCCGACCGCGAGGACGTGTGCGCCTTCATCAACATCGACCTGGAAGCCGTGGGCAACTGGGCCGAACGCCGTGGCCTGCCCTATGCCGGCTATACCGACCTGGCGGGCAAGGACGAGGTCTACCAGTTGATCGCCGAGTGCGTCGAGCAAGTGAACGCGGACCTGGCCACCGACCCGAAGCTGTCGGCCTCGCAGATCAGCCGCTTCCTGATCCTGCACAAGGAACTGGATCCCGACGACGACGAACTGACCCGCACCCGCAAGGTGCGGCGTGCGTTCATCGCGCAGAAGTACGGCGTGCTGATCGATGCCCTGTTCGGCGGCAAGTCGTCTCAGTATATCGAGACCGAAGTGAAGTTCGAGGATGGACGCATCGGCAAGATCTCCGCCGACCTGCGCATCTATCCGGTCAAGACGTTCCCCGCCATCACCGCCCGAGCCGCGTAAAGACCATGAGCAACAACGACCGCGACCAGCGCATCGGCGACGTGATGCTGGATATGCAGAACATTTCGCTGTCCTTCGGTGGCGTCAAGGCGCTGACGGACATCTCCTTCAATGTGCGCGAACATGAAATCCGCGCCATCATCGGGCCCAACGGCGCGGGCAAGAGCTCGATGCTCAACGTCATCAACGGGGTCTACACCCCGCAAAAGGGCGGCATCGAATTCCGCGGCGAACGCTTTTCCCGCATGAATCCACGCCGCGCCGCCGAAATGGGCATTGCCCGCACGTTCCAGAACCTGGCCCTGTTCAAGGGCATGAGCGTGCTGGACAACATCATGACCGGCCGCAACCTGCGCATGAAATGCGGCCTGCTGTCCCAGGCGTTCCGCCTGGGCCGCGCCGAGCGCGAAGAGATCGAACACCGCCAGTTCGTCGAGAACATCATCGACTTCCTGGAAATCCAGGCTTACCGCAAGACGCCCGTCGGCCGCCTGCCCTACGGCCTGCAAAAGCGCGTGGACCTGGGCCGCGCGCTGGCCATGGAACCGCGCCTGTTGCTGCTGGACGAGCCGATGGCCGGCATGAACATCGAAGAAAAGCAGGACATGAGCCGCTTCATTCTGGACGTGAACGATGAATTCGGCACGACGATCGTCCTGATCGAGCACGACATGGGCGTGGTGATGGATATTTCCGACCGCGTGGTGGTGCTGGACTACGGCAAGAAGATCGGCGACGGCAAGCCGGACGAGGTCCGCGCCAACGAAGACGTCATCCGCGCCTACCTCGGCGTGTCGCACTAAGGCGGACGAGACATGGGATTTTTTCTAGAGACCTTATTCGGCGGCCTGATGAGCGGCATGATGTATGCCCTGATCGGCCTGGGCTTCGTGCTGATCTTCAAGGCGTCCGGCGTCTTCAACTTTGCGCAGGGCGCCATGGTGCTGGTGGCTGCCCTGTCCATGGCGCGCTTTTCCGAATGGATACCGCGCTGGTTCGGCTTTGAGAACATGATCCTGGCCAACGTGCTGGCGTTCGTGGTCAGCGCGATCCTGATGTTCCTGCTGGCCGTGGCCATCGAGCGATTCGTGCTGCGCCATCTGGTCAATCAGGAGGCCACCACGCTGCTGATGGCCACGCTGGGCATCAGCTACTTCCTGGATGGCTTGGGCCAGATCGCGTTCGGCAGTTCGGTCTATTCCATCAACGTGGGCATGCCGAAAGACCCGTGGATGATCCTGGACTCGGTATTCGAAGGCGGGCTGCTGATCAATCTGGAAGACCTGACCGCCGCGGTCATCGCGGCGCTGCTGGTGGCGGTGCTGGCGCTGTTCTTCCAGTTCACCTCCACCGGCCGCGCCCTGCGCGCCGTGGCGGACGATCACCAGGCGGCCCAGTCCATCGGCATTCCGCTGAACCGCATCTGGGTCATCGTCTGGTGCGTGGCCGGCCTGGTCGCGCTGGTGGCCGGCATCATCTGGGGATCGAAGTTCGGGGTGCAGTTCACGCTGTCGACCGCGGCGCTGCGGGCGCTGCCGGTGGTGATCCTGGGCGGGCTGACGTCCGTGCCAGGGGCCATTCTGGGCGGCCTGATCATCGGCGTGGGCGAAAAGCTGTCCGAAGTGTATCTGGGGTCGCTGGTGGGTGGCGGCATCGAAATCTGGTTCGCCTATGTGCTGGCGCTGGTGTTCCTGCTGTTCCGTCCGCAAGGGCTGTTCGGCGAGAAGATCATCGACCGCGTTTAAGCCCCGGCCTTCTAGGATAAAAACATGTTCTATCGCGAAAACGGCCAATTCAAGACCAGCTATCGCGCCGACCAGCAGATCTTCCCGATCCGCCAGGACCGCATCTTCATCTGGCTGCTGCTGGCGGTGGCGTTTATCGCCATCCCGGCGCTGTCCAGCGACTACCTGCTGCGCGCTATTCTCATCCCGTTCCTGATCCTGTCGCTGGCCGCGGTGGGGCTGAACATCCTGGTTGGCTACTGCGGCCAGATCTCGCTGGGAACGGGCGCCTTCATGGCGGTGGGGGCTTACGCGGCCTGGAACTTCGGCGTGCGCTTTCCAGGCATGCCGCTGATCATTCAGATCCTGCTGGGCGGCTGCTTTGCCACGCTGGTCGGCGTCATCTTCGGCATCCCCAGCCTGCGGATCCGCGGCCTGTACCTGGCAGTGGCCACCCTGGCGGCGCAGTTCTTCGTGGACTGGGCGTTCCTGCGCATTCCGTTCTTCACCAACTACTCGTCGTCCGGCAACGTGTCGGTGCCGCCCCTGACCGCCTTCGGCCTGCCGGTGCAAAGCGCGCTGGAAAAATACCTGTTCGTGCTGATCCTGGTGGTGATCTTCAGCCTGCTGGCCAAGAACCTGGTGCGCGGCGCCATCGGTCGCCAGTGGATGGCGATCCGCGACATGGACGTGGCCGCCTCGGTCATCGGCATCCGCCCCATGTACGCCAAGCTCACCGCGTTCGCGGTCAGCTCGTTCATCGTGGGCGTGGCCGGCGCGCTGTGGGGCTATATCCACCTGGGTTCGTGGGAACCCCTGGCGTTCGACCTGACGCGCTCATTCCAGCTGCTGTTCATGGTGATCATCGGCGGGCTGGGCTCCATCATCGGCAGCTTCTTCGGCGCGGCGTTCATCGTGCTGGTGCCGGTGGCGCTGACCAATGTGCCGCACATGCTGGGCCTGACGCTGTCGGTGGACACGGCCGCGCACATCGAGCACATGGTGTTCGGCGCCTTGATCGTGTTCTTCCTGATCGCCGAACCGCATGGGCTCGCCCGACTGTGGAGCATCGGCAAAGAGAAACTGCGCATCTGGCCTTTCCCGCATTGATTTCTGCGGGCCACGGCGGCAAAAGCGCCGCGGCCCACATCCTGAATACCCGGCTCCAGACCGGGCCAACCCCGGTGTCCGAGGGTTTATTGACCCAAACACCACGCAGGAGGTAAATGGAGATGAAGCGTCTTAACCTGAAGTTGGCGGCAGCCTTGGTGGCCGCAGCCGGCGCCGTGACCGCGGTGGCCACGCCGGCGATGGCGGCGGAAGAGCAGTTCGTTCCGTTGCTGGTGTATCGCACCGGGTCCTTCGCACCCCTGGGCATCCCCTGGGCCGATGGCAAGCTGGACTATCTGAAGCTGGTCAATGAACGCGACGGCGGCGTCAACGGCGTCAAGATCACCTACGAGGAATGCGAAACCGCCTACGCCACCGACCGCGGCGTGGAGTGCTATGAACGCCTGAAGAGCAAGGGCACCGGCGCGTCGGGCTTTGACACCCAATCCACCGGCATCACCTTCGCGGTCAGCGACAAGGCCATGGTCGACAAGGTGCCCGTCGAAACGATGGGCTACGGCTTGTCGCAATCGGTGGACGGCAGCGTGTTCGAGTGGAACTTCCCGCTCCTGGGTACCTACTGGACCGCCGCCGACGTGATGATCCAGGACATCGCCAAGAAAGAAGGCGGCATGGACAAGCTCAAGGGCAAGAAGATCGCCCTGGTCTATCACGACTCGCCGTACGGCAAGGAGCCGATCCCGCTGTTGCAGAAGCGCGCCGCCAAGGAAGGCTTCGAGCTGCTGCTGTACCCGGTGACCGCGCCCGGCGTGGAACAGAAGTCCACCTGGCTGCAGATCCGCCAGGCGCGCCCGGCCTACGTGCTGCTGTGGAGCGCGGGCATCATGACCCCGACCGCCATCCGCGAAGCGCAGGCCAGCGGCTATCCGCGCGACAAGATGTACGCCATCTGGTGGGCCGGCTCCGAAGGCGACGTGAAAGACCTGGGCGACGTTGCCAAGGGCTACAACGCCATCACTGTGCACAACAGCGGCGCCGAGCACGACAAGGTCTACGACGATCTGAAGAAGTACGTCTACGACAAGGGCCAGGGTTCGGACAAGTCGGGCAAGACCACGCTGGGCACCATCGCCCATACCCGCGGCATGATGATTTCGATGCTGCAGGTGGAAGCGATCCGCACCGCGCAAGAGAAGTACGGCAAGGGCAAGGCGCTGACGCCCGAGCAGGTGCGGTGGGGCTTCGAGAACCTGAACATCACCCAGGAACGCCTGAACCAGCTGGGCTTTGGCCAGATCATGCGTCCGGTCAAGACCTCGTGCAGCAACCACAAGGGTGACGACTGGGCCCGCATCGTGCAGTGGGACGGCGCGAAGTTCAAGGTCGTCTCCGACTGGTACCAGGCCGACAAGGCCCTCCTGGACCCGATGGTCAAGGAAGCCGCGGCGAAGTACGCCAAGGAAAAGAACATCACGCCCCGCACTTGCGAGAACTGATGTGAACCGGCGGCCGGCTCTTAGGGGCCGGCCGCCACCACGCCGCAGGAACCGCCATGACCGCAGCAACCCCTACCGCTACTACCGCCGACACCCCTAAGGTGCTGCTCGATGTGAACGGCATCGAGGTGATCTACAACCACGTCATCCTGGTGCTCAAGGGCGTTTCCCTGCAGGTGCCGGAAGGCAAGATCGTGGCCTTGCTGGGCGCCAACGGCGCCGGCAAGACCACCACGCTGCGCGCGATCTCGAACCTGCTCAAGGGCGAGCGCGGCGACGTCACCAAGGGCCACATCCAGTACCGCGATCAGCGCATCGAACGGCTGTCGCCAGCCGAGCTGGTCAAGCGCGGCGTGGTGCAGGTGATGGAAGGCCGGCACTGCTTTGCCCACCTGACCATCGAAGAAAACCTGCTGACCGGCGCCTATACCCGCAACATCAGCCGTGGCGACACCAGCGCCGCGCTGGACCGCGTCTACCAGTATTTCCCCCGCCTGAAGCAGCGCCGCGCCAGCCAGGCCGGATATACCTCGGGCGGCGAGCAACAGATGACCGCCATCGGCCGCGCATTGATGGCCAATCCCAACATGATCCTGCTGGACGAGCCCTCCATGGGACTGGCGCCGCAGATCGTCGAAGAGATCTTCGAGATCGTGCGCGACCTGAATCAGCGCGAGCGTGTCAGCTTCCTGCTGGCTGAACAGAACACCAACATCGCGCTGCGCTACGCCGACTACGGCTACATCCTGGAAAACGGCCGCGTGATGATGGACGGCGCCGCGCAGGACCTGGCGCAGAACGAGGACGTCAAGGAGTTCTACCTGGGTATTTCCAGCGGCGAACGCAAGAGTTTCCGCGACAACAAGTTCTACCGCCGCCGCAAACGCTGGCTGGCCTGATCCCTGGAGCGGCAAGCCGGCGCGGTCTGGCTTGCCGCCGGCAACGACACCGCAGTACGGCACACGAGAGGGTGCGATCCCATGTCCGAGTTTTTCGATGTTCTGGAAACCCGAGCGCCCGAGCAACGCGAGCGGGAGCTGATGGCCGCCTTGCCCGGCGCCATCGCGCGCGCCATTGCCCGCGCCCCGGCGATCGCCGAGCAGCTGCGCGGCATCGACCCCGCCACGGTCACGTCCCGCGCGGCGCTGGCGCGCCTGCCGGTGCTGCGCAAGCACGAGCTGCTGGAACGCCAGCAGCACAGCCGCGACGACGCGGCGCGGCCCGCCGGCCCGGAAAAGGCCTTCGGCGGCTTCTCGGCCATCGGCTGGGGCGAAGCGATGCGCGTGTTTGCCTCGCCCGGCCCGATCTACGAACCGGAAAGCGCCCGCGCCGATTACTGGCGCTTTGCCCGCGCGCTGTACGCCGCGGGTTTCCGCGCCGGCGAACTGGCATACAACTGCTTTTCCTATCACTTCACCCCTGCGGGTTCCATGATGGAAACCGCCGCGCACGCGGTGGGCTGCACGGTGTTTCCGGGCGGCACGGGGCAGACCGAGCAGCAGGTGCGCGCGATCCAGGACCTGGCGCCCAGCGGCTACACCGGCACGCCCAGTTTCCTGAAGATCATCCTGGAAAAGGCCGATGAGCTGGGCGTGAAGCTCGATTCACTGCGCCGCGCCCTGGTGTCCGGCGAAGCCTTTCCGCCGTCGCTGCGCGACTGGCTGGCCGCACGCGGCATCGAGGGCTATCAGGCCTACGGCAGCGCCGACCTGGGCATGATTGCGTTCGAGACGCCCGCCCGGCAGGGCCTGGTGTTGGGCGAGGACATCATCGTCGAGATCGTGCGCCCCGGCACCGGCGAGCCGGTGCCCGACGGCGAGGTTGGCGAAGTGGTGGTCACCACGCTCAACCCGGACTATCCGCTGGTGCGGTTCGGTACCGGCGACCTGTCGGCCGTGATGCCCGGCATTTCGCCTTGCGGCCGCACCAACACCCGTATCAAGGGCTGGATGGGCCGCGCCGATCAGACCACCAAGGTGCGCGGCATGTTCGTGCACCCGTCTCAGGTGGCCGACGTGGTGCGCCGCCATCCGGAAATCCTGCGGGCGCGGCTGGTGATCAGCGGCACCACGGGTTCGGACCGGATGGTCCTGAAAGTGGAATCGCGGGTGCGCGGCGAAGAGCTCAGCGCCCGCATCGCCGAATCGATGCGCGACGTGACCAAGCTGCGCGGCGACGTCGAATGGGCCGAGGCCGGCGCCCTGCCCAACGACGGCAAGGTCATCGACGACATCCGCACCTACGAGTGATGCCACCCGCCCTGGCGGCGGATTGGCCCGCGCTGGTTGCCTAGGCGGCCAGCGCCATCACCGCCTTGATCAGCATCGCCGCGGCCACCAGCGCCGCGAACAGCGCGAAGCTTTGCTGCAGACGCCGCGGCGGGAAGCGATCGGCGACGGCACGTCCGGCCAGCATGCCCACCACCGCCGCCAGCGTGAACGGCAGCGCGATGAACCCGTCCAGGTGACCGCCCGCGGCGGCGGCCGCCACGCCGCTGGCCGACACCAGCGCGATCACGGCCAGCGAGGTGCCCACGATAGCCTGCATCGGCAGGTCGGTGGCGCGCCGCAGCGCGGGCACGATCACGAAGCCCCCGCCCACCCCCAGCAACCCCGACAGGAATCCGGCAATCACGCCGGTGCCGGCCAGCGCCCGAGCGCACGGCGCCGTCCAGCGCAGGCGGCCGGTGTCCGTATTGAGCAGGCAGGGCGGCGTACGCGGCGGCGCGGTGGTGGCGGCGGACGGGCTGCCCTGCCGCCACATGCGCCACGCCACCATGCCCAGCACGCCCGCAAAGACGATCGCCAGCGGTGCGTTGGGCAGCTGTCTGGCCGCCCACAGACCCAGCGGCGATATCACGATGCCGGTCGCCGCGATGAAGCCCGCCGCGCGGTAGCGGACCTTGCCGGCGCGCAGTCCCAGCACCGCCCCCAACGCGGCAGACAGCCCCACCGCCAACAATGCAATCGGCGCGGCCTGCGCCACGCTCAGGTGCAGCCCGAACACCAGCAGCGGCACGGCCATGATGGCCCCGCCCGCCCCCGTCAGGCCCAGGATCAGGCCCACACCGCCACCCAGCCCCAGACTGATGAGCGTTACCGAATAGATCATGCCGCCCCGCTCAGTTGCCCAGCGGACGCGCCAGCCATTCGCGGCCCTTGAGCATGCCGTTCCAGTAGATCCAGGGCAACATCGTCGCCTTGAGGAACCAGGCGCTCTTGCGCGGCACGGTCGGATCCAGCGGGAACGTGGGCAGCAGCTTGCCGCCGTAGCCGAATTCGGCCAACACGATGCGGCCGCGCTCGACGGTCAGCGGGCACGAGCCATAGCCGTCGTAGGTCACCGGCAGCGCATGCCCTTCGCGCACCGCCAGCAGGTTCTCGGCCACCGTCACGATCTGCTTGCGCGCCGCGGCGGCGGTCTTGGCGTTGGTGGTGCTGATGCCATCGCCCAGACCGAAGACATTGGCGTAGCGCACGTGGCGCAGCGTGCCGGGATCGACCTCGCACCAGCCGGCCGCATCGGCCAGCGCGCTCTGGCGCAGGAAATCATGCGGTACCTGGGGCGGCACCGCGTGCAGCATGTCGAACGATTTCTCGACCCGGGTGACGGCGCCTTCGGCGTCCTTGACGTCGAACCAGGCCTTGCGGGCAGGCCCGTCCACCGCCACCAGCGCCGAATTGAACGCCAGCGCAATGCCATAGCTGTCGACGTAGCGCATCAGCGGCGGCACGAAGGCAGGCACGCCGAACAGCACCGCGCCGGCCAGGTCGAATTCGACCTCGATGCGGTCCAGCACGCCGCTGCGACGCCAGTGGTCGCACGCCAGGTACATGGCCTTTTGCGGCGCGCCGGCGCATTTGATGGGCATGGCCGGCTGCGTGAACAGCGCCTTGCCGCCCTTCAGGCCGCGCACCAGTTCCCAGGTGTAGGGCGCCAGATCGTAGCGGTAGTTGGAGGTGACGGCGTTCTTGCCCAAGGTGTCCGTCAGGCCGTCGACCTTGTCCCATGCCAGCCGCAAGCCCGGGCAGACGATCAGTTGCTGATAGCTGACAACGCTGCCGTCGGCCAGCCGGACCTGGTTGGCGTCGGGCTCGAAGCCCGCGGCCGCGGCCTGCAACCAGGTGGCGCGGGCCGGCATGACGGCCCGGGTCGGACGCACCGTCTTGGCGATGTCGAACGCGCCGCCACCCACCAGCGTCCAGGCCGGCTGGTAGTAATGCTTGTCGCTCGGTTCGATCACCGCGACGCGCAGATCCGGACGGCGGCGCAGCAGGCTGGCGGTGACGCCGATGCCCGCCGATCCGCCGCCCACCACCACCACATCGAAATCGCGCTGCCCCTGTGCCGTCGTCTGCATGCTTGTCTCCTGTTTGGCCAGTCTTCAAGACGGGCTTTTGAAATACCGAATGGCCGAGAACAGCGCCATGCCCACGGCCATCGCGGCAACGAAGACCAGCGCTTCACGCCCCCCGGCCGCCGCCGCGACCAGCGCCGGCCCCGGACAGAAACCGGCCAACCCCCAGCCCGCCCCGAACGCGACGCTGCCTGCGGCCAGGCGCCAATCGATCCGGGTCGCGGATGGCCAATGCAAAGGCTCGCCGGACAAGCTGGCCCGGCGGCGCCGCAACCAGGCAAAGCCCGGCGCGGCCACGGCCACCGCGCCCCCCATGACCAGCGCCAGCGACGGATCCCAAGGGCCCGCCAGATCCAGGAAACCCAGTACCTTGGCGGGGTTGGCCATGCCGGAAACGATCAGGCCCAACCCGAAGATCACGCCGCAGAAAAAGGCGAATAGCGCGGCCATGTCAGGCTCCGATTACGTGGCGCACGGCATAGACCGTGACAAACCCTGCGGCCATGAACAGCGCGGTGGCCACCAAGGACCGCCGCGATCCGCGCGACAGGCCGCATACGCCGTGGCCGCTGGTGCAGCCCGATGCATAGCGGGTGCCGATCCCTACCAACAGGCCGGCCGCAATCAACCGCCCCGTACCGGCGTCGATAGTCACCACGGGCAGTGCCGCCGCCAGACGATACAGCCAGGGCGACACGCATAGCCCCAGCAGGAATACCAGCCGCCAACCGGCATGGCGATCAGGCGGCAGCAATCCGCCCAGGATGCCGCTGATGCCGGCAATGCGGCCAGCCCCCAGCATCAGCAACACGGCGGCGGCGCCGATCAGCGCGCCTCCCGCGATGGCCGTCCAGGGTGTGAAGGCCGCCCAGTCGATCGTCATTTCAGCGATGCCATGGCGCGACCGCAGTACAGGCTGGAAAGGGTTTTCATGACCTGGCTGACTTCAAAACTGGCCATCTGGTAATAGACGTACTTGCCATCGCGGCGCGTGGCCACCAGGCCTTCGTCGCGCAGCACGCCCAGTTGCTGCGACAGCGTCGGCTGGCGGATGCCGGTCAGGGATTCGAGTTCGCCGACGTTGCGCTCGCCTTGCACCAGTTGGCAAAGCAGCAGCAGCCGGTCTTCATTGGCCAGCGCCTTGAGCAGCGCGCACGCCTGGGAGGCGGATTCGCGCAGCACGGCGACTTCGCATTCGGTCAGGGGGGCATTCATTTGATGAGGGTCAATCGGCGAAAGAGGATTTGATCATTATATTGACGCATAAACTATCCAACAATATTATTGAAAAATATATATTGTTGTGAGCACACGGCCGCCGTCCGGCCAAGGCGCCCCCCATGAATCCGCAGATCCACGCTTTTTTCGACCCCGTCACCGCCACCGTCACCTACGTCGTGCACGAAGCCGCGCGGGGCGGCGCCTGCGCCATCATTGATTCGGTGCTGGACTACGACCCCAAGTCCGGCCGCAGCAGCACCGCCAGCGCGGACCGGGTCGTGGCCTATGTGCGCGAGCACGGCCTGAAAGTCGAATGGCTGCTGGAAACCCACGCCCACGCCGACCACCTGTCGGCCGCGCCCTATCTGCAACGCGAGCTGGGCGGCGTCATTGCCATCGGCCAGAGCATCCGCACCGTGCAGGGCGTGTTCAAGCAGATCTTCAACCTGGAACCGCAGTTTCAGCTGGATGGCTCGCAGTTCGGCCATCTGTTCACGGATGGCGAAACCTTCCGCATCGGCGCCATGACGGCCACCGCCCTGCACGTGCCCGGCCACACGCCGGCCGACATGGCCTACCGCATCGGCGACGCGGTGTTCGTGGGCGACACCCTGTTCATGCCCGACGTGGGCACCGCGCGCTGCGACTTTCCTGGCGGTGATGCCCACCAGCTGTACCGGTCCATTCAGCGCCTGCTGAGCCTGCCGGCCGACACGCGCCTGTACATGTGCCACGACTATCCGCCCGCCGGGCGCGAGGCCGCCTGGCAGACCACTGTGGCCGAACAGCGCCGCGCCAACATTCACGTGCACGACGGCATCGCCGAAGACGACTTCGTGGCCATGCGCACACGGCGCGACGCCACCCTGTCCATGCCCACCCTGATCCTGCCCGCCATCCAGGTCAACATCCGCGCCGGCCACCTGCCGCCCCCGGAAGACAACGGCGTGCGCTATCTGAAGATCCCGCTCGACGCGCTGTAAACCCGGCCGCCGCACGGTGTGCCGTTGGCACACTTGCGCGCTGCCGGGATATCCCGCAAGATCGCCCGATCGCACGATTGCCGACCTGACGGATCCCCCTATGTTCGCCGAAGCCGAAGCCGACCCCAGCCTGTCGAAAGAAGCCTTCAAGCCGCTGGAAGCGCGGTTGCGCGTGGCACTGCTGAACGCCCAGTACCAGCGCCTGCAAAAAGCCGAAAAATCCCTGCTGGTGGTGGTGGCGGGCATCGACGGCGCCGGCAAGGGCGCCACGGTCAACCTGCTCAACGAATGGATGGACCCGCGCCACATCAAGACGCTGGCCTATGGCCCGCCGGAAGGCGACGAGCTTGAGCGCCCGCCCATGTGGCGATACTGGAAAGACCTGCCGCCCAAAGGCAGCACCGGCATCGTGTTCGGCTCCTGGTATGCGCCGCTGATCCGCGAAGCCGCGCGCAAGAAGCCCAACCAGGACGCCATCGAAGCGCAATCGGTCGCCATCCGGCGCTTCGAGGCCATGCTGGCCGCCGAAGGCGTGCAGATCGTCAAGCTGTGGTTCCACCTGTCTTCCGAAGCCCAGCAGGCACGCGCGCAGCGCCTGTTGGCCAGCCCCGAAACCTCGTGGCAGGTCAGCCCGGTGGACCTGAAAGTCCACAAGAAATACGACCGCATCCGCAACAGCGGCCTGGTCGTCATCAACCACACCGACAGCGGCCACGCCCCCTGGGTCGTCATCCCCAGCGCCGACGAAAACATGCGCGCCGCGCGCACCGCCGAAGCGGTGCTGGCCGCCATGCGCCAGCAGGCGGTGCCGCGCATTCCGGCGTCGTTCGTAGCCCATACCCGCCCGGCCCGCATCCTGGACCGCCTGGGCCAGCTGGACTACGACGCCAAGGTCGACCGCGACGACTACGAATCCGAACTCGGCCTGCTGCAGGGCCGGCTGGCGCGCGCCGCCCGCTCGAAGAAATTCCAGGAGCGCTCGCTGGTGCTGGTGTTCGAAGGCCAGGACGCCGCCGGCAAGGGCGGCGCCATCCGCCGCATCACGCACGCGCTGGATGCGCGCCAGTTCGACATCACGCCAGTAGCCGCGCCCAACAGCTACGAGCTCGCGCGCCCCTACCTGTGGCGCTTCTGGCGGCACGTGCCGCGCCGCGGCCGCATCGCCATCTTCGACCGATCCTGGTACGGCCGGGTGCTGGTTGAACGGGTCGAAAAGCTCATTGCGCCGTCGCACTGGCGCCGCGCCTACGCCGAGATCAACGACTTCGAGGCGCAGTTGGCCAGCAGCGGCGCGCTGGTGCTGAAATTCTGGCTGGCGGTCACCGCCGACGTGCAGCTCGAACGCTTCAAGGATCGCGAGAAATCGCCCTTCAAGAACTTCAAGATCACCCCCGACGACTGGCGCAACCGCGACAAATGGAAGGAATACGCCGCGGCCACCAATGAAATGCTGGCCCGCACCGACGTCCAGCACGCCCCCTGGCATCTGGTGTCGGCCAACGACAAGCGGTACGCTCGCCTTCAAGTGCTGCGGCACATCGTCGAAACCCTCGAAAGCCAACTCTGACCCGCAAGAGGCCCCCCATGAGTTCCGCCGACATCCGCCCCGTGGGCGCCGCCGATTTCGACGTCTGGCTGCCCCTCTGGAAGGGCTACCAGGACTTCTACCGCGTCGACATCGCCGACGCCGTCACGCGCAACACCTGGGCCCGCTTCCTGGACCCTGCCGAACCCATGCACGCAGCCCTGGCCTATGACAGCGGCAAGGCGGTCGGCATGGTGCACTGGATCTTCCACCGCTCCACCTGGACTGCCGGGGACTACTGCTACCTGCAAGACCTGTACGTGGACCCGGACACCCGCGGCACGGGCGCCGGCCGCAAGCTGATCGAGCACGTCTATGCCCAGGCCGCCGCCGCCAATTGCGCCCGCGTGTACTGGCTGACCCACGAAACCAACGCCACCGCGATGCAGCTGTACGACCGCATCGCCGACCGCTCCGGCTTCATCCAATACCGCAAGGTACTGCCGTGAGCGCGCGCGACCCCAACTGTCCGCTGTGCCAGGAAGACGGCGGCACGCTGCTGTGGCGGGGGCCGCACCTGCGCCTGATCGAAGTCGACGACCCTGACTACCCCGGCTTTACCCGGGTGATCTGGCATGCCCATCTGGCCGAAATGACCAGCCTGTCCACCCATGGCCGCGACCTGCTGATGCGAGCCGTGTACGTCGTGGAGGAAGCGCAGCAGTCGATCCTGTCACCCGACAAGATCAACCTGGCCTCGCTGGGCAACATGGTGCCGCATCTGCACTGGCATGTGATTCCGCGCTGGCGCGGCGACCGTCATTTTCCCGACCCGATCTGGGCGCCCGCACGCATCGCCAAGGGCGCCGAATCCGCCGAATGGGCCGAGCGCCAGGCACGGGTGCAGGCGCTGCTGCCGCGCTATCGTGACCGGCTGGTCGAAGCCATGAACGCCTTGCTGTGGCACTGACCCGCTAGCCGCGGCGAACCTGCCAGCCCCGCTCGGCCAGCCAGTCCACGTACAGGCTTTCGACGCGGGCGGCGGCCTTGGCCGGCATGAACATGCCCGTGCTCAGCATGTGGGACCGGCCCGCGGCCCCCATCGCGCGGCGGCGGGCCGGGTCGGCCAGCAAGTCGTCCAGCGCCATCGATAACGCCGCCACATCGCGAGGGGGCACGAGCAGGCCGGAGACCCCTGGCAGCATGGTTTCGGGAACCCCGCCCACGTCGCCACCGATTACGGGCAGACCCAATGCGGCGGCCTCGATGAACACCGTGCCCAGTGCCTCTCTGCGGGTAGGCAGCGCAAAGACATCGAACGCCATCATGACATCGCCGATGTCTTCCCGGCGGCCCAGAAAGTGGATGCGGCCGGCCAGGCCCAGATCCGCGGCCCGGCTGCGCAATTGCGACAACAGCGGCTCGCCGTCGCCCGCCAGCACCAGTTGCGCCTGCGGGTGCTTTGCACTGACACAGTGAAAGGCATCGAGCAGATCCGTCAACCCCTTGTCCTCGCGCATGACGGCCACGCAACCGACAACGGGCACGTCCCGCGCAAGGCCAAGCTCACGCCTGACCCGGCTTCCATCATCCGCTGCGGGCGGTTCGACGCTGGAATGGACCATGCCGATCTTGCCTGGCGGCGCGCCGTGTGCCAGCAGTTGGCGACGTACGAAATCGCTGACGGCGATGACCCGGTGCGCCAGCCAGGTGTAGGCAAAAAGGGAGTTGATGGGTTTGGCCAGATGGCGCGTCCGGACGATGAGCGGCGTACCCGCCATCCGGGCGGCGATGGCGGCCAGAACGGTATCGCGTCGGCTGTGAGTATTGACCACATCGAATGGCGTGCGCCGCAAGAGCCGTCGGATCCCTGGCACCGCGCGCCGGAAATCGCCCAGGCCGTCCATGGGCAGCGCATGGACGGTGAACCCCGCGCAACGCAGGCGCACCCCCAACTCCGCCTGGGGCTGGCATACCGCCTCGAGGTGGTGGCCGCGCTCGCGCATGGCCACCATTTCCTTGTAGATGCTGTATTCCTGTCCGCCGTAGGAAGTGGCCGCTTCGGTATGCAGGATGCGCAGGCCAGACCCGCGGCCTTGTGGCCGCGCGGCATCGGTCAGATCCCATCCCGGAACGCCCGGGTCATCGTGGTTCCAGCGGCTGCCCAGCATGACCAGGTAGGCCTCCAGATATTCGCGGTCGTGCGGCGCAATGGGCGCCACGCCCGGCAGGGCATGCTCGCGGGGGCATTCCGCCGCGGCCAGCCTGCGCCCCAGCCAGACGCGGATCATGCCCAGGGGCGAAAGGGCGAATCGGGCTCCGCCGGTGGTCCAGGCCCGCACCTGCTCGCTGGGCTGCAGGATATCTACCTGGTAGCGCGGCCCCGGCCGCTGAATGGCTTGCAGCTTCACGTCCACCAGCCTGGCGGCTCCGTTCGCCCTTGGCAGATATTTCAATACATGCAATGTTGCCAAGGCCTGTCTCCCAAGCGGATTGATCAAACGCGGCGGAGCCCCGCCGCCAGGACAAGCGCGGGTAGCGGTCCATGCATGTACGAAAGCCTATCGAAATCACGACCGCGCTCCCATCGGAACGGTCCGATCTTCATTAAGATGCGGTGTACCGATACGTGGACGCCGCCAATCCGGCGGCAGGACGTGGCCCTGGACCACTTCGCCCCGCCACGAGCGCCGCACTGCCAAGAGCGGCGCAGGTTTCCGATAATTACCCGACATATCGCCGAAAATGACGATAATTGGCGGCGATCTGAAGTCTTTAAGTTAAAATTCAGCTTTCTGAATTGAATCACTTCAAAGGCAATAAAGGATGCACCAGTGACCTCGCAGGCCCCGCAATCGTCAACCCGCTCCATTTCTTTCCTGCAGGCGTTCCTTCGCTCCGAAGCGTTGGGCGGCTACGTGCTGATGCTGGCGGCCGCGGCCGCCCTGATCATCGCCAACAGCCCGCTGGCGCCTCATTACTTCGATGTGCTGGGCACCAAGTTCGGCTTCCAGGTAGGCACAGTGATGCTCAAGGAATCCGTGCTGCACTGGGTCAACGACGGCCTGATGGCCGTGTTCTTCCTGCTGGTCGGCCTGGAGATCAAGCGCGAAGTGCTGGATGGCCAACTGCGCGGCGTGTCGCGCATCGTGCTGCCCGGCATCGCCGCCCTGGGCGGCATGGTGATGCCGGCCCTGATCTACGTGCTGATCAACCTGGGCACTCCGGACACGTTGCGCGGCTGGGCCATTCCCGCCGCCACCGACATCGCCTTCGCCCTGGGCATCCTGGCATTGCTGGGCAGCCGGGTGCCCACGTCGCTGAAGATCTTCCTGACCGCGCTGGCCATCCTGGATGACCTGGGCGCCATCGTCATCATTGCGCTGTTCTACACATCCGAGCTGAACCTGTTCGCCCTGGCCATGGCCGGCGCGCTGCTGGCCTGCCTGGTCTGCCTGAACCGCGCCGGCGTGCTGCGCCTGACGCCGTATCTGCTGATCGGCGTGGTGCTGTGGTATTTCGTGCTCAAGTCCGGCGTGCATGCCACGCTGGCCGGGGTGGCGCTGGCGCTGACCATCCCCCTGCGCCCGCAGACCCAGGGCCACGGCGGCGCGCATTCGCCGCTGCACGCCCTGGAACATGTGCTGCACAAGCCGGTGGCCCTGCTGATCGTGCCGGTGTTCGGCTTTGCCAACGCCGGGGTGTCGTTTGCCGGCATGGGCCTGTCCAGCCTGGCACAGCCGGTGCCGCTGGGCGTGGCGCTGGGCCTGTTCCTGGGCAAGCAGCTGGGCGTGTTCGGCTTTGCCTGGCTGGCCATCAAGACCGGCATGGCCAGCCTGCCGCGCCACGCCAGTTTCACGCAGCTGTACGGCGTGGCCCTGCTGTGCGGCATCGGCTTCACGATGAGCCTGTTCATCGGTGCGCTGGCCTTTACCGACCCGGCCGCCGTCGACGCCACCAAGATCGGCGTGCTGACCGGCTCGCTGCTCTCGGCCGTCGTGGGGTTCCTGCTGCTGCGTACCCGCAGCGGGGCGCCCGCGCCCGACGCGAAGGGCTAGCCGGCCGCGGTGGCGCCTGCGGGCGCCGCCGCGGTAGTAGACTGGCCGCTTCCCTTGCAGGAGCCGCCATGAAACCGTCCGCCATTTCCGTGCAACGCGTCTATGAAGGCACCGGCCCGGACACCCACTACCGGGTCCTGGTGGATCGCATGTGGCCGCGCGGCCTGCGCCGCGCCGACCTGGGCCTGGACGAATGGGCCAAGGACATCGCGCCCACCGCCGAACTCTGCAAGTGGTTCAGCCACGTCGACGAGCGCTGGGAAGCATTCCGTGAAAAATACCTGGCGGAACTGGCCGCGCCCGAGCAGCAGGCCCGCATGGCGGCCTTGTTGCAAGCTGCGGGCGAGCGGCCGTTGACCTTGCTCTACGGCGCCCGCAATACCGCCCACAACCAAGCGGTGGTGCTGCGGGATGCGCTGCAGGACTACGTCAAGCGTCAAGGGCCTGCCCGCGCCCGGGCCGCGGCAAAGCAGGTCGCCAAACGCGCCGCGTGAATGCGGCGCGCAGCGCGCGGGCCTGGCGCCGGCACGAACCGGGGCCGGACGCCGCCTATTTGCCGGCGGACGCCGGGTTCGACAGCGGGAACGTCTTGTCCGTCAGGCAGGCCTGCAGCCACGGGTAGTCGTCGCTGTCATCGATGTCCACGGCCAGCTTGGCCAGCGGCGACGTCGGATAGTCGACCTTGTGCACCTCGGGGCCGGTGTTCCAGCGCGCGTCGTCCGCGATGCTGCCCGGGCAATTGGCGTCGTTGCCGTTGAACGAGCACGAGGCCACCGGCACGGGCTTGTTGTCGACCAGCTTGGCCACATAGCGCTGCACGTACACCGAACCCGTGGCCCAGTAGTCTTCCACGCTGCAGACCCGGTCATTGTTCTGGTAGTGACGGATCGCAAAACAGCCGTAGACCTCGTAGGGCGGCAGCACGTCGCAGGATTCGTCGTAGCCCGAGTACGGGCCGCCGGTGAATTGCTTGCGGAATTCACGCTGACGCAGCGCCGCGCCGATCATGGCGGGTGTATTGCTGTTTTTCGGGTGCGCCTTCAGGTCCGCCGTGCGGGCCTCGATCAGCTTGGCCGCGATGCTGCCCGGCGTGGCGTCATCGTCCTGCAGCGCATCCGGATTGCCGGCCACCCTTTCCAGCGCACGGTCACGCGCGTCCACCCAGTGCCGCTGGCCATCCTTGATCGCCGCGCGGATTTCGTCATCGGGCGCCTGCTTCAACAGCGCGGCATAGGCCCGATTCAGTTCGGCATCCGCCGCCACCGCCCTGCGATCCGAGCAGATCAGCTTTTCGGCCTGCGTGCCGGCCTTCTGGCAGTTGATGGCCAATGCCTGCGCAGACAACACACCCAGGCCCACCACGCACAACAGTTGCGCCGCGCGGATCTTCAAACTCATTGCAATGCTCCTTGGCGCCAGCCGCCACATCAGCGGCTGATGACTTCGCTGTCTTCCATGACAATGCGATAGCGGTTGCGCAGGTCAAGGATGTAGGTGAAATTCGACGTCCCGGTCGCGGTCTTGCCGCGCTCGGGGCTGGAAACCTTGTAGTCGTACAGGCCCACCACCATGCACATCTGGTCCTTGCACTTGGCCTTGAGCGAGTTCTGGTCCACCACGAAACGGCGGACCGGCCAACGCGCGAAATACGCCTGCTTGTCGGCCAGGATCTCGGACTTCGGGCGCTGCTTCTTGAAGTAATCCACCGTGTCGGCGTAGAACTCCCGCGTGAAATTCATGGCTTCTTCGTTGGTGCCGCTGCCCGCCTGGATCATCAGCGCGGCGGCGTTGATCGCCTTTTGCTCGTCGGAAATCGCCGCGGGCGCGGTTTCCTTGGGCATGTAGGGGTTGGGAACCTGCGCGGGTACCGGCGAGGATTCGGCCGGCTTGCGCGGCGGCAGGCGCTGCTCGTCGGCGGGCGCCTGGGCCTGAGACGGCGCGGCGGCCGGCTGCGGCTGTGACTGCGGCGCGGGCGCCGGTGCGCTGCGCGGGCTGCCCTGCTGCGGCGCGTTGCTGGCGGTTTGCACGTTGCCCGTGCGGTTGATGCCGTACTTGATGATTTCCTGGGGCGTGAAGAAATACATCTCTTTGGACGGCGTGCTGAACATGATGCCCAGCACGTCCGCCGACACGCCGTACTTCGGCAGGGTCGCGACGATGTCCGACACGCCGAACTGCGCCTGCTCGCCCGTCATCTCGGGCGCGGAGATCTGGTGCACGCCCAGGCGGCCCTCGGCCAGGCGCTGACGCCCGGCAAAGAACACGAATGAGCACGCCGATGCACAGTAGCTGTCCTTGGGAATGTAGGTGTTCAGCCCGCGCTCGTAGACCTCTTCGGCCACCACCAGCCCGATGTGGACCAGGCCGCCGCCGTTGTTCTGCAGGATGAGGGTGGAGATGGTCGGATGCTCACGCAGCGCCTTCTTCAGGTTCAGCATGTCGTTGGCGCCCACCGCGCCCACGTAGATCAGCAGGTTCGGCTGGCTGGGCAGGAAGAAAAACGGGCCGTAGCGCTCGGGTTCCTCTTGCTGCGGCGCGGCCGCGGGCGTCTGCGCCGTGGCGGCCGACAGGCCAGCCAGGGACATCGCCATGCTCATACCCAAAGCCGTTAGTGTTCTTTTCAGCATCATCAGTCCTTTTCCACGGAACGCCCATTGCAGCGGGATTTTATCCATCCCGCCCGGCAATGCCACCCCCGCCCCCTGCCCGCTACCGTTTCTGGCAGGCGTGCGTACCGCTCGCGATCGCCTGCGCCAGGCGTGCAATGGTCTGCGGTTTGGCCAGGCGGGCCTCTTCGTCAGGGTTCACGATGACGCCCGCCTCGACCAGCACCGCCGGCATCGCCGCCGTCTTCAGCACCGCCAGTCCGTCATAGCGGTGCACGCCCAGGCGGCGATCCAGCAGGGGCCGGTTCTCGCCCGCGATCGGCTCGGCGTGGTACAGCGACGGCTTCTCGCCCGCCGCCACCAGCGCTTCGCCGATGGCGCGGGCGCAGCGCAGGCTGTCTTCGTATTTGGGATTGAGCTGCGACACAAAGATGGCAAAGCCGGCAAAGTCGCGCTGGCGGCCCGCGTCGATGTACTTCTGCTGCATCGAATCGTGGTGGATCGAAATGAAGAAATCCGCGTCCGGCGCCGTCAGCGCCCGCCGGCCCAGCGCGATTTCCGCACCGTCGGCCGACACCCGCGTCACGCGGTCGCCCAAGGTCTTCAGATCGGTGGCCACCGCCGCGCTCAGGTCCAGGTTGTACTGGTATTCGACGCGGCCGCTGGCGCCCGTGGCACCCGGCTGCTTGGGCGTGTGGCCCGTGTCCACCACGATATAGGCGGCCTGCGCCGACAGCGCCGCCAGGCCCAGGCACGCGCCGACGGCCACGCGCCGTACCCACCGCCCTGCCCGGGCGCCTGCCACCACCTTGATGCCCGCCTGACTGCTGATGACTGATGACACGCTTGTCTTCGCTTTGTAAGAAATGAAGGCCGCTGGCCGATCGCCCGACCCGAATCCGGCGGATTCTCGCGCAGCCGGCGCCAACCGGCAATGGCCGAATTCAACACGCGTGCGCGCTCGGTAACAGAAACCCCATCAGCCGCCCCGCCGGCGCGCACGCGCCGCGCCTGCCCAGGGCGTCCCACCGGAAGCAAATGACATAAAAAGTTACCCCACCCGCGCGTTCAGGCCGCTCTCATCCTGAGGCGCTACCATCAAGCCATGCCCCACGCATCCGCGGGCGCTACCCGGCTCGCGGCATCCTTACCCGGAGGTTCCCAGCATGAGCAATCTGAACGGAAAAGTCGCGGTCGTCACCGGCGCCGCCAGCGGTATCGGCAAGGAAATCGCGCTGACCCTGTCACGAGCAGGCGCGGCCATCGCCATCGCGGACTTGAACCAGGCCGGCGCCGACGCCGTAGCCCGTGAAATCGAACAGGCCGGCGGCAAAGCCATGGGCGTGGCCATGGACGTCACCAACGAAGACGCCGTGAACCAGGGCATCGATCGCGTGGCGGCCGCCTATGGCAGCATCGACATCCTGATCTCGAACGCCGGCATCCAGATCGTGAATCCCATCGAGAACTTCGCCTTCTCGGACTGGAAGAAGATGCAGGCCATCCACGTGGACGGCGCCTTCCTGACCACCAAGGCCGCGCTCAAGCACATGTACAAGGACAACCGCGGCGGCGTCGTCATCTACATGGGCTCGGTGCATTCGCACGAGGCATCGCCGCTGAAGTCCGCCTACGTCGCCGCCAAGCACGCCCTGCTGGGCCTGGCGCGCGTGCTGGCCAAGGAAGGCGCGGCCCACAACGTACGCTCGCACGTCATCTGCCCCGGCTTCGTGCGCACGCCCCTGGTCGAAAAGCAGATTCCCGAGCAAGCCAAGGAACTGGGCATCAGCGAAGAAGACGTGGTCAAGAAAGTGATGCTGGGCGACACGGTGGACGGCGTGTTCACCACCGTCGAGGACGTGGCACAGACCGCGCTGTTCCTGTCGACCTTCCCCAGCGCCGCGTTCACCGGCCAATCGTTCGTGGTCAGCCACGGCTGGTACATGCAATAAACCGCCCTGCCCGGACGAGTCGCAACCAGAAAGGCTGCCCCTTGCGGCGGCCTGCCTGCGCCCGATCCCTGGTCTTGGTACCCTTGAGCCCGCAACCGCGGCGCGCACCCTTGCGCCCCGTCTGTTTTCGCTTTGAGGAATGGCATGACTTTCAGCTCTGACGCCTGGGCGCGCAACGCCGCGCTGTACGACAAAACGCGCACCATGCCGTTCAACCAGGAACTGGCCAGCGGCCAGCTCAGCGAACAGGCGTTCCGCCACTACATGATCCAGGACGCACACTACCTGCTCGCCTTCGGCCGCGCCCTGGCCGTGGCTGCTGCCAAGGCCGATCACGCCGACGGCGTCGTGCAATTCGCCGACGCCGCCAAGAACGCCGTGGTGGTCGAACGCAGCCTGCACGAAGGCTTCATGAAGCAATTCGGCATCGACGCCCAGACCTTTGCGTCCACCCCGCTGTCGCCCGCCAGCCACCACTACACCAGCTTTCTCATCGCCACCGCCTGGAGCGCGCCTTACCCCGTGGCCCTGGCGGCGCTCTTGCCGTGCTTCTGGATCTACGCGGAAATCGGCCGCGACATCCACGCCCGTGCAACGCGCCCCAACCCCTATAGCGCGTGGATCGATACCTACGCCGGAGAGGAATTCCACACCCTGGTCCGCGACGTGATCGCATCGGTCGACCAGGCCGCGGACAAGGCGTCGGCGCAAACGCGCGAGGACATGCACCGCGCCTATACGCATGCGGCGCAGCTGGAGTGGATGTTCTGGGATTCGGCGTACCGGTTGGGGGAATGGCCGGTTTGAGACGACGCCTGTCAGATAGGCACACCTTGATGCTTACCGACGGGCCGTACTGCTGATAGCCGCCAAAGCCTTGGGGCTCGCCCAACGCCACCGCATCCGTTGCCCCGATGGCCGCCGCGCAACGCTAAGTGCACCCTCGCGTTGCCCGGGCAACCCGCGCATGCCGTTTCTTGCCGTCACGCATCCCGGCGCTCATCGCTTTCAGTCCGCCTTTGGTCCAGGTCAGCCTGCCGCCGAATACGCGATGCGCGGCGCTCGATTTGCGTTCATGCCTTCGAGCGCGGTGCGAGCTGCGCAATATATTCTGCGTAATCTGGAAACGCCTGGGCCAACGCCGCCGCATCCGCAAGTTCGAATTCAGAAAACTCGAAACCCGGTGCAACCGTGCAGCCCACAAGCGCGAGGTGCTCAGGCGCCGCACAGCGTGCGCCAAACCAGCATCCCGCTGGCACGATTGCCTGGAATACGCTGCCCGGATGGGTAAGCGGGTTACCAAGCCGATGGATCGTCAGCCCCCCACCCTCGCTGAGCACCCACACCTCGAGAGGATCGCCAGCGTAGAAATGCCAGATTTCGTCTGAGCCAATCCTATGCCACGATGAATACGCACCATCACAGAGCAAATAATAGATCGCCGTTGATGCGGAGCGCACCGCCCCATCTGCCCGCCTCAAAATAGAATCGGAAGCACGATAGGTTTCACGAAAATAGCCACCTTCGGGGTGGGGCTGCAGGTCAAACTGCGCAATCAGATCGGCGGCAGAAATTGGCATGGCACGTAATCAATAAAGTAATGAATTAACCAAGCAACATACCGATCTGCCCTGCATGCCTCAGATCAAACGTTGCAAAAAATGCGCCGACCACGGGATTTCTGATGACGGGCGCTTGATTCTACTCAGATTCCCCCCCCTGCGCGCATGGGTCGTGCGGTCCCAAATCGATGGGATCGACAGCTATGTCCTACCCCGCTACGGCCAGGCATTCGAGCCCGCGCTGTGGCACCTGCCGCCGATGCCTGCCTGACAATTATGCGGACCATTGGCGCGACGGGAAGCCTTGGTCAAAGATCTCTTGCGAGGGCTCAATCGCCAGAAGGAGACGCTATCGAGCTTTGCTCACCCGCATTGCACTATCGGGCCGCAATCAGGGGCCGAAAGCGTAGTCTGACGCCTTATTTGTGTGCTGCCAGCGTCATACCGGCTGAGAATATTGGGATTGATGGCGGAGCACCCGCCAAGGCGCCGCCCGGCAACAACGCAGGCGCCATGGAACGCAGCATGGCAATCATCTACCGATCGCTCGAAAGAAACGATTCGCCACGGACCACGCGGCGATCACTTGCCATAGGCATCGCGAGGCTCGGCCAGGCGGAACAACCCCGTCTTGCCGCATTGATACGGATAGGCCTCGGTGCAGCGCTTGCGCATCGTACGCGCCAATTTCTGCGCCATATCCGCCGCGATCCGCAGGCCGTCTGCGGCCGGTCCCCGATTGGCGTAATCACGCAAGGAGATCGGGTAGGCGTCTTCGGCGTAGCCCCGGTATTCACCCGATACGGCGTCATACAGGCGCACCTGGATGCTCACCGACGGGCCGTACTGCTGATAACCGCCAAAGCCATGGGGTTCGCCCAACGCCACCCCATACTTTGCCCCGATAGCCGCCGCGTCTTCCTTCAAGGTCAACGGCCGAGCGGAACTCGGAATTTCCTTGCGCAGCTTGAACGTCGCCTTGATGCCGGCAGCGTCCATCGCGGCGGGTAGTTCGTTGTTCAGGGCTCGACACACGGCCTCCGCCGCATACAACGCAGGAAGCGCCGTGCTCGCGCCGATCCAGCCCGTGTCATCGAGCTTCTTTTGAAAATCGCAGTCCGAGATGTAGATCAGGACCGGGCTGATCACTTCGTCGGGCTCGGGGTTCGTGGCCAGCGGCTTGGCCGGTGACCCCATGATGAAAGCGCAGCCGGACGTGAGTAGCAACGCGCAGGCCGCGGACGCGAATTTGAATGAGCGTATGGGGGTTGTATCCAATCGGACCGTGGCTGCCATGTGGGTCTACAAACTTGAAACCGCCCGCACGCACCGGGTACTTGCACGGCTGATCCGGTCGGTCAGTTCTATTAATGTTGAGGATTCGAGTACTAACGGCCGGACACGAGCGATATTAAGTAACTCGCGAGAAGACGCGCAGCCGTTGGGGGGGAATGTACGGGACAAGTGACTGCCGTTCCATCGGATAAGTCTGACTTTTGTGTTCCAACGCAAGATGCTACGCCGCGGGCTTAGGATGCGCGCGCTTTGGCAATCTATGCCGCTATGACAATGCAGGGGACTGCATAGCCTTCGATTGCGAGAACTCGTCGACTGAGCTGCTTGGAATAAAGAGTTAGGAAATAGGGTGTCGAATATGTTTAAAAGCAGCCCCTTCAGACCAAAGAGGTAGCCTAGCACCTCATTTTCAGAATAAATATTATTTTGTTGTCTCTGACACCGGGAAAATTTCGAACTTTTCTAGCCCCGCATACATATGCATCATGCCATTCTTTTTATCGTCCGTGTCCATTCTTATAATCGCACCACTTGGCCATGGAATGCTAATAACATAGGTATACTTCTTCGAGAGCCTTTCGCCGTCTATTTTAAATAGAAAACTGATTCCTTCACGCGAACAAATACGCTCCATCGCCATTAAAAAATTCTCAACTTGACACGCCTCATCGAGTGTCCATCCCAATCTCACCACATATTTTTTGGCGCTATCGATGTTTTCCATCGTTTCAATCTCCTGGCATCTTTTGCCATATCGTTAACGTCAGTTAATTTACCCGCAGCCGCTCTCTCCACGAAAATAAGGTTTCAGGCCGGGTTCTCAAAGCACCCGTTCAGGCCAAAAACGTAGTCTGACACCTTATTTGTTTGAACTCATGGGAGGATTGTGATGAATTCGTGGGGAAACCTCAGAGTCTGACACCTTATTTTTGCCAAGACGGTATCTTATTCCCTTATGTTGAATATGACATCACGAATGCTTTAGCGATTACGCCGTCATAGCCCGTCCCGACAGCTATTGCTTTCATTTGATCTAGAGATATGAAATTGGATTCCACATGACTCTTGAAACTACCACAATATCGATCCTTTTTCACTGCTATAACACCAAACTCTTCGTGCGCGCTTTCAAAGGCTATCCACTCATACATTGAACTAAAAACAACAACAGGATAACCAATCTTTCCGCCCAGGAGAGTCCGAGAAACACTCCCAATTAATAATACGTCAGCCTCAGTAGCAGCCGCATCCAATCCGTACATCGATTCAGCGAGCAACGAGCTCCCAGAGAACTTAACAAAGACATCCGCTCGGAACTCTCTAAAGCTATTTACAATCAGACCGGAAACCAAATCCACAGAATCCAACAAAGGCCTTTCAAAGAAATAATATCTCCAATTATCAGATGTAAAAATATTATTCGGAAGATCCCTCTTAAAGTTAATCGCTTCACTCAAATTGTGGACGTGAAATCGAATATCATCTTGATCAAAATTTGAGACTATCACCTTCAATCATCCGTAAATCTAATTTTCGTAATTGCTTTCTTTTGGCCTTCAATGGTCAATGACGCGGAAGGCTGCCCAGTCGAAGTCGATGCTGGATAAAACCGATAAGTCCGCTCTCCATTAGTTAGCTAAATAAGGTGTCAGACTACGTTTTTCGAGGCCGCCCACGGGCCTTGGGCACGATTTGACGCCCTAGAGATAGCTCGAGCGCTGCACTATATTCAGCGTCCGCAGTAGGATGCCCTTCTCTACTCGCCCGACGCATCAGTGCCAACTCATCGGCAGACTCCACGCTCTGCACGTAATCACGATAAGCCTTGCGTCGTTCTGACTCGCTATGGGCCAACCCCAAATAGACTGAATGCATGTCTAACTCGCGACTGCCGCATGATCCCATCCTTGCCCTATAACTGGACCACTGATAATCTTCGCAACGCGCGACCATGCCCGCCCTGACAGGGTTGAGTTCTATATATCGCATACATGCCAACAAATAGGTTTCTGTCTGCACCAGGCTCGATTTATATCGAGACTCCCACAGCGAGCCTGAGCGAGCCGACCTGCCATTGAAGCGCCGAGTCGCACGCCGGGCTACTTCTTTCATTAGCCGTGCTACCCCACTCGCGTCGTCGCCCGGCGTAAGCAGAAGATGCACGTGATTCGTCATCAGACAGTAGGCGTGCACTTGCACGCCTAGCTCCGTTTTCTTCTCGTAGATATCAGACAGGTACGCGTCGTAGTCATCGTCCGACGCGAATACAGCCTGACGACTGTGACCTCGTTGCACCACATGATGTGGGCAGTGGGGAACTATCAATCTAGGAAGCCTAGGGGCCATGGCACGCGGTTGTCCAAGAACATAACCGTGGCAGCCTAGCACTTGTCTCAAAAGGTGAAGAATGAAGGTGGACCAATACGTCCTACCGTGCTGCGCTGGTCAACTCAAGCTACGCCTCGGCCAAAAACGTAGTCTGACACCTTATTTTGGGGCCATGGCACAGTTATCCATCAACATAATTGCGGCAGCCCAGCACTCGCTTGAAGGGAGGAAGAGTAAAGTGGATAAATAAGCCCTCTCTTCCCATGTCAGCTCCGGCTAACCTTCGACCGAAAACGTAGTATGACACCTTCTTTAACACTGTTTAGTTTCACGACCCGATTAGGCTTCCATCTGGAGCAACCCACAGTATTGCTGGGATATCATAAAAATAATCGTTCAGAGCCATATCATTTTCGGACTTAATATGGCCCGGCCACTTGGAAGAGAGGTAAAAAACAATAACATCGTCTTCCGCATCCCAGACATCATGTCCTTCGCACCACAACTCCTCCGGGGGACAGAATTTTATTCTTTTCTCTTTTAAAAGTTCACGTATCAAGAAAAAAAACGCCTCTTTTTTTTCATCAAGAGAAAATTCCGGATTAGCCCCTTCGATAGCACTGAATAGAACAGACACCCAAGTCCCATTGGACTGTTCAATTATCTGAGGAATATTTTTTATTTCCAATTTCAATCTCTTTTGAGAAACTTAATTTCCTTGTTTGCGGTAGTGCCTATTGCTCCCCGAGGAATCTCAATCGTCCAAACTTTCCCAGTTTTAGCTTCTGAAGAAGATACATTTCTGAGCGTAAATTTCCCCTCTGGTGTATCTATGGCGTATCGAACTCCTTCAACGCCCCGGGCAACCAAAGGAATGAGATAAGGTGTGGAATGAGATAAGGTGTCAGACTACGTTTTCAAAGCGACCTCTTCAGGCCGAAAACGTAGTCTGACACCTTATTTCCACACTGGCCCTTGCGGCTCAGGCATCGGTGAGATCGTAGTCGTGCCACCACCAGACCCATTATTCTCCTGCCCAGGCACACCAATTGGTGCATGCCCGTCACCTGGCTTGCCAGGAACCGCAACGTTCTCATTGCCGCCGTTCTGGCTAGGTGGAATTGGCAATGGTGGCTGAAGCTCGCCAGGCTTACCCGGGATAACTTCGACGGGAGACGGTGATGTGATGAAAAATAAGGTGAAATAAGGTGTCAGACTACGTTTTCAAAGCGACCTCTTCAGGCCGAAAACGTAGTCTGACACCTTATTTCACACCTTATTTCCAGCGTCTGACTCCTTATTTGTTTTTTAATTGGGCATCTCTCGCACATAAGAATTACCACCTCCCTATTTTTTAATAATTTTTATATATTGCCCCCCCTTTCGAGGCAGGATCAAACTCATGCGGCCAAACAGTTTTCTGATTATAAATAGCCCCATCCAACTTGATACCATCCATTCGCTCAACTAGAAATTTAGCATCAGAAAGATTGGAATTTCTAAAATCTGCACAATAAACATCCGCACCCGAAAAACACGCCCCTCTCAAATTTGAGTCAGAAAAGTCGGCATAAGCCGCCATTGCTCGGGAAAAACTAGAGCAAGCCAAATCCGCTCGACGGAAATCCACATTCATTAGTGCAGCCCCGTCCAACTTTGCTCTATTCATTTTCGTCGAATAAAAGATAGCACTTCTCAAATCGGCCCCTCGAAAATCCGCTTCAGTTAAATTTTCACCCTCAAAGATAGCTCGATGCAGCGAAGCATTTCGCATATCTATGCCAATGAGATTTTCGCGATCGATTTCAAGGACATCACCCGTTCCGAAATTCAAAATAATCATTCGTTCCTCCAATCAACTGGATCCACGCCGATCCCCGAGACCGTGGATACCTTATTTCTTTGACTTGAAGCCATCACGCCGGGCTCAACATCAACGCTCATACCCAAAATTTTCGCTGCAATATATCGATGATTTCCCTCAACTATGACGTTTCCATCCATTTTAATCGCTGGAGCCCTTTCTCCAGCCAATAACTTATCCACATACCGCTGAATCACTGGCAGGGACACGCCGGATTGAAGCGTCTGCACTTGATCCTCCCGCAAGATATCTTCAATGAGACTTGCAGTCACCTCCGCCCCTCGAGTGACGGAAGGTTCGTCACTTTTTTTGTTGAATATCAATACCCAGCCCTGGGGCTTCGGCATTTCGGTAACGGTCCCCCCAGTATGCGTACCGTCATCCGGTTTCGACGGCGGCGTCCCGCCGGGCGGAATCAGATCGCCAGGAACAGTCGGAATGCTTAGATCGACGCCTCCCCCTGGCGTACCCGGCGTCGAAGGCACAGAGCCCCCATGCTCCTTGCCATCATCGACCGGCAACGGCGGCGGAGATGTCTCGCGCCCGAGAACACCATCAAGTTCGCTGAACAGGGAGTCGCCAAGCGCCGCCCCAATTCCGGTTAAGGCCGCGCTCAATACATAGACAGCCCCATCCTTCATCTTTACGCCGAGGACGGCAACTTCACCTGACACTTGCGCAACCACGCGCTGACAAGTTGGGGTCGTGGCACATTTAATTGAAGCTGCCTCCACGCCCAATATGACGACCGGGGCCCAGTTGTTCTCCGTTTCGAATATCGCTGCGTTGCTCGCCGCGGCGGGCTCCAGCCCTGCACTCGCCGCAATA
>NZ_JAELTJ010000275.1 GCF_016428805.1 Achromobacter sp. ASV32 | reverse complement strand
GGGTATGGCTGTTCGCCATTTAAAGAGGTACGTGAGCTGGGTTTAAAACGTCGTGAGACAGTTTGGTCCCTATCTGCCGTGGGCGTTGGATACTTGACGGAGCCTGCTCCTAGTACGAGAGGACCGGAGTGGACGTACCTCTGGTGTACCGGTTGTCATGCCAATGGCATTGCCGGGTAGCTAAGTACGGAAGAGATAACCGCTGAAGGCATCTAAGCGGGAAACTCGTCTGAAGATTAGGTATCCCGGGGACTTGATCCCCCTGAAGAGTCGTTCAAGACCAGGACGTTGATAGGTCGGGTGTGGAAGCGCAGTAATGCGTTAAGCTAACCGATACTAATTGCTCGTGAGGCTTGATCCTATAACACTGATGGTTATGACCTGGTGATGTAGCGTTCCAAGTGTCGTTCAATACAAAATCTGGCTGCCCCGTCAGCAGCCAGCCAACACCAATTACACCCCACTGTGCGTGATCATCCGAGCGCCAAAGCTCTGATCACTCACACGTTGCGCTTCTTCCAAGATTGGAGTTGTTGCCCTCAAAGCAATGACTCAACCCGTTACGCCTGACGACCATAGCAAGGTGGTACCACTCCTTCCCATCCCGAACAGGACAGTGAAACGCCTTTGCGCCGATGATAGTGGACGGACGTCTGTGAAAGTAGGTCATCGTCAGGCTTTTATTGCTCAAAACCCCATAGGCTCAACGCCTGTGGGGTTTTGT
>NZ_JAELTJ010000274.1 GCF_016428805.1 Achromobacter sp. ASV32 | reverse complement strand
CGCATCCAACGATCGCGTGCAGCGCAGCACGGGCCGGCTCAGTACCAGGCCCATCTCCTAGCGACGCGATAATCTTCTTAACGCCCGCAGCCCCCAATCCCTGCAGATAGTTGACTGCAGCCGCCTGAACAAACTCGGCTCCCGAGCCTGTGACATTGCCGCCGGCCGCCGCAACCAGCGCCGTCATGATCTGCCGATAAGCGCCATTCGGTGCCCATAGTCGCGCATCTTCAAGCTGCGACATCAGTTCGAATGCTCGAGCGTTATCGGTAGCCCCACCCTTCTTAAGCTCGTTGGTCAGTTCTTGTTCAAGCGCCTGTCGCTCCGCCGCCCGATTCGCCAGAAACGTCCCCGTCTCCTGCGCCAAGGTCTTGGTCACCTCAAACCCCGCCCGGACCTCCTTCTCATCAAAGATCCGATCCAGCGCGTTCAACGTGTCCTTGGTATCCCGGTTCAATGCGGCAATCGCTTCCGCCGCGGTCTGGCCCGTCAGCGCCTTTTGGCCCGCCTCGTCCCGAATGACGAGGGTGCCGCCGCTGATAGCGCTTTTCGTGGTGGAACTGGCTTCGCCATTGGCCCCCATCGCAATGGGTACATTGGCGCTCACGCCGTCAAAGCTGGGCAACGTGGAGCCCGGCGTGGCCTTGCTACCGCCAGCGACGTTGCCCTGGCTGTCGGTACCGATGGCGCTGTTGCCACTGCCGGTACCCTTGCCGTTGCCCCCGGCCCCGCC
>NZ_JAELTJ010000273.1 GCF_016428805.1 Achromobacter sp. ASV32 | reverse complement strand
AGGTAATAGTATGAACTACGAGTATCAGTATGTAAACAATTGGCGACAGGACGCGAAATTCTATAAATGCACTGTCTCGTCAAGTGTTCCTCGCACCTCTAGCTGCACCTACACCACCAGAGTTTCTTAGCACTAAGGCAGTTGCAGGATACGTCGCAAAATTGAACCTTTTACAACGTCCTACGACGCACGCTCACAATGAAGCTTACACAAAGCATTGTCGCATCACTCGCTTTGCTGAGGCAAGGCGCCATTGCCGGGTCTGCGCCCGCTGGTGCTAAAGCCGGCGCCACGGCTTGCGTGACCACCGTCCCTGGTGGATCGGAGTGCGACACCACCGGTGACGAGCTTTGCTTTGGCCGACACTATGCCGTTCTAAACCTTGACATGATTAATGGTCTCGTGGCAGGTGTTGAGGACTCTCCTGAAGGCCAAAGATGGATTAATAACACAGCAAGATGGATTGATGCGTGAGTCGGAAACCCCTTCATGACCGCAATGGCGAGCCCCGCCTAACAGCGTTTGAACACAGAGTACACAGGTAGTCTCCGCCCCCGCTGAGCATATTCACCCGCATCTACTTTTCGAACGAGTTACGCCCAGAGATTGCACCCGATATCGCCTTTGCAAAGGCAGTTGCCGCGCTGGGTAACGCCACAGAGAGCAGCCCACAAGGACAGCTGTATCCTGCTTTCAAGCCCCTCGACAACTATGATGTCGTCATGAAGAAGACCCGTTACTATGCCGGATCCGGCAATGCTATGGAGCAGATCTTGAG
>NZ_JAELTJ010000272.1 GCF_016428805.1 Achromobacter sp. ASV32 | reverse complement strand
ACAGGCTCTATCCTTCTTGCTGCGTGGACCCCTCTCAACAGCCTCTACCAAAAACTGAACCGCATCCTCAACCATGTCCTTGCTAAACGCGTGCCCAACACCATCATATACTCTATCATCGACACTCATCTCTTTATACCAGCCACTGCCCGCAGCGTCTTTTAAAACCTCAATGACTGCTTTTCCATTTGCGTACGGCACGAGCTTATCATCCGTCCCAGAACAGAGAAGCAGTTTCTTGCCACGGACTCTACGGTCCAGAATCTCACGCAGCCGATTCTGTTCATTGCTTGATAGGGGCAGACTCGGTACCGGCTGCGTACCAAATAGGATACCCTTCGGATCATTCGCCAGACACACTTCTACAAGACTCTGCGGGAAGTACTTGCTTCCAATGAATGAGCCACCAGTATCAAGCTCCGCCAACGCAGCCCGACTACTCATCAAATCTACAAGTAATAAATTAGCATCAAACCCACTTCAACAGCGAAACCAAAAAAGCAAAATTCACGAAAAAAAAAAAATAAGAAAAGGATAATAAAACCCATGCGCCCCGGACCGCCCGCCCCAATCACGCGCAAATGAAATTTAACAGGGCCCGTGCGAATAAGCCGCCGTAAGTCACCAATTAATAGCCCACCGTCAAGTACACCCCCACCCGCCTGAAAGCCCCCAAAGCCAAACCCCAGTTAACCCAATAACATAAAAAAAACAAACACAACCAAACACAATGAGGTTGTGTATATGTGGGGGGGGGGGGGAGAGAAAAAAAGAGGGG
>NZ_JAELTJ010000271.1 GCF_016428805.1 Achromobacter sp. ASV32 | reverse complement strand
ATTCTGATATCATTTTGAGATTTTCTTTTGCTTTTAATTCGCTAGCGAGGCGTCTATGGAAGGTAACTTGCTTATTTTTGGTTTTTGCCGCTGCATATATGCGTTTGGCGCCTTTTTTTTACGCAGAAAAAAAGAAGGCTGCAGGTAGATGGCAAAGACATGGATTTTTACTTTCTTTTTTGTGAGCTGTCCCTCATGATGCAACGGAGTGAGACAACCTGTCTTTTCTTTTCCCTTTGCGTGAATGTTGAACGCACCTGTTTCTCATTCGTAGTGTGTCATGCAGAGAAAAGGTGCCGTTCAAGCAACCCCCCCAGTGGTGCTGCCTTTTTGGCAGCAAGGATCCGATTCATCTCAGAATGGGTTCTTAACGGAACACTGGTAGAAAAAGTATAAAAAAAAAAATTAATTGAAGCATCTCTTTTAGAATTGCTTTCTTTTCTTTTCTTTTTTCTCGTTCTTAGAAGGCCCCTTACCCGGAGTTTCACTCCAGCCTTTGTGCTTGTGGGTTGGGGGCAAGAGAACTTTTCGGACATTTTTTTTTAAAGTCGATAGATGTAAAGTAAATATCATTAATGTAATGACTTCTTATTTTTTTTTTGCCCTTATTTTAATGTTTTATTTTGAATCTTTTTTAATGTTCTTTATGAAAAGTAGATCTCTTGTATATTTGTTGACTCTCCTTTTAAGTGGTCTTGCGATGGACACCCTGCGCAGAAACCTGGTGGTTGTGATAGACGAGTGTATCAGCAATGACGACGTTTTGGCGACGAGTGGCATTGAAG
>NZ_JAELTJ010000270.1 GCF_016428805.1 Achromobacter sp. ASV32 | reverse complement strand
TGGGATCTGGCGCACCGGCCAGCCCTTCGATCCTGGGAAATTGCGGCCGGTTATGGGTTGACCCAAACCATAGAATCTCGTACGCCTTCGGCTCCCTACGGATTCCGTCGGGCGCATCTACACGCCCCGCCCTCACCGCCCACCAACGCAACAGGCTCACAGGATTTGAATCCTGCCGGGTGCTGGGACGGGTGGTGTGCTTGGCGTTTTTGCCAGCGGCGGGGGGGAAGAGAGAGATCTTGCGGGGCCCGCCCCAGGCCGGCCGCGCGTGCGGCCTTTTGGGGCTTACACGGTGTCTTGCGGCCTCCGATGACGCTGCGCGCCGATGGTGGTATCTCTGTGATTTGCTGATGTGGGTCATGCCCCGTCGGTAACGCTGAAAGTACAGTCCCTCCGCAAGCGCGCAGCGCAAACTTCACGACGTCCCACAGTGCGAAAGCCCCAAAAGGCCGCCCGCGCGGCCGGCCTGGGGCGAGCGACGCAAACCCCACCGCCCCTCCCCGCTCTAGCGGCATGCCATTTCTGCACACTCGTAGCCGAGGGCGAGGGGCTTCGTGGTGGCGGGCAACCTCGATGCGCCCGAGGGAATCTGAAGGGAAGGCCGAAGGCCTGGACGAAGATGACGAGGGGGCAGTCCGGAGCGACTGTCTCTTATACACATCTGACGCTGCCGACGACGATGCGGTTGTGTAGTTATCGGTGGGGGGCGGGTGATGAAAAAAGGGGGGGGGGGGGGGGGGGGGGGGGGGGGGGGGGGGGGGGGGGGGGGGGGGGGGGGGGGGGGGGGGGG
>NZ_JAELTJ010000269.1 GCF_016428805.1 Achromobacter sp. ASV32 | reverse complement strand
CGTGGGCTCGGAGATGTGTATAAGAGACAGAGCGGATTCCGACTTCCATGGCCACCGTCCTGCTGTCAAGATGTACTAACACCTTTTGTGGTGTCTGATGAGCGTCCACTCCGGCACCTTAACCTCGCGTTCGGTTCATCCCGCATCGCCAGTTCTGCTTACCAAAAATGGCCCACTAGTGTTGTTCATTCGAATGCCCACGTTCAATTAAGTAACAAGGGCTTCTTACATATTTAAAGTTTGAGAATGGATGAAGGCTATATAGCGCCCCCGAGTCCCTAATCATTCGCTTTACCTCATAAAACTGAGTTCAACACTGCTATCCTGAGGGAAACTTCGGCGGAAACCAGCTACTAGAAGGTTCGATTAGTCTTTCGCCCCCATGCCCATATTTGACGATCGATTTGCACGTCAGAACCGCTGCGAGCCTCCACCAGAGTTTCCTCTGGCTTCACCCTATACAGGCATAGTTCACCTTCTTTCGGGTCCGGCCCCGTATGCTCTTACTCAAATCCATCCGAGAACATCAGGATCGGTCGGTGATGCGCCGAAGCTCTCACCTGCGTTCACTTTCATTACGCGTAGGGGTTTTACACCCGAACACTCGCATACGAAGACGACTCCTTGGTCCGTGTTTCAAGACGGGTCGCTGATGACCATTACGCCAGCATCCTTGCGGAGCGCGTACCTCAGTCCGGCGCAGGGTATTACACAACGGGCTATAACACTCCCCGAGGGGAGCCACATTCCCGAAGCCTTTATCCCCCGCGCCAAACTGATGCTGGCCTGTGCCCGGCAAAGTGCACCAGCGAGAACGCTGGATGATTCACCGGGCCCAAGT
>NZ_JAELTJ010000268.1 GCF_016428805.1 Achromobacter sp. ASV32 | reverse complement strand
TTCCAGGACAGCTTGGGACTGGGGCGCCCGAAGTGCGTTTTTCTGGGCTGGTACTTGCCTGCTATCGGCAATTTGGGTCTATTTCAGACTGCCTGAGCCCAAAGGCCTAACGAATGCAGAGCTCGATATCATCTTTGAGCGACGCGTACCTGCTCGAAGCTTTGCCAAGACGGAGATTGACCCTTATACAACTGAGCAGGAATGAATGGTGGTAATTTGTAAATAGTCTTACTTAGTGTAGCTTTCAATCATTGTGTTTCGGCTAAGTTCAAGGTAGTCCTGGACTCGGTGTGAACTGGGGCAGTGCTTGCTGAATATGCTTCTCCAAGAGATTATCATACATGGCATGTCCGTCTGGTAGCTGTCGTACAATATGCCGTATGTATTTTAAATCGTCTTCAGGTGGAGCATCGAGTGTCATTCCTCGGTTTGCGGTATCTCGTAGTGGAATCTTGGCCAAGACATCAATCACTGCCGAGGCTATGTCGAACAACTTCTCTGTGATCCCGACACCATGAACGCGAATACTTTCAATAGGGAGATCCCGCGTCGAAAGTACCAAATCCTTTGCAATGAGAAGAGGGTACTGATATGTCAAACTGTGCTGGTATGACTCGTCAGTCAAGTAGCCCAGTCGAAGACGAAGCTGCCAAATAATAACACGTAGCCAAAGCTGAGTGATGCGTAGGTTCGCTTTTTGGGTGTCAAGCAGAGAAACGGATGGCTTGATGGCGCCGTTCACAGACGTTTCGACGCGACTGAGCAGTTGTCGCGAGGGCTCTTCTGCAAAAAGTTCTCTATTTAACAAAGCGACAACTGTCGTATCTATTGGTCGAAAGAGTGCAGTCAG
>NZ_JAELTJ010000267.1 GCF_016428805.1 Achromobacter sp. ASV32 | reverse complement strand
TGTGCGGCCTGCCCCAAGCGGAATTCGGCCCGCTGCGTCCCGCGGCCGCCATCACGGTGCAATAAGCCATGGATACTCCCATCCAAACCGCCTCCTTCGAAGGCCTGTGGTTGCCTATGGTCACGCCGATGCGCGGCGGCTACGTGGATT
The DNA here is from genome assembly GCF_016428805.1 of Achromobacter sp. ASV32. Lineage (GTDB taxonomy): Bacteria > Pseudomonadota > Gammaproteobacteria > Burkholderiales > Burkholderiaceae_B > Achromobacter. Next base: position 760 of record NZ_JAELTJ010000267.1, on the reverse strand, counting down.
GCGAGGCCGCGCAGGCGCTGGCGCGCTACTACCGCAATGCCGGCGTGGCTGGCCTGGTCCTGTTCGGCTCCACCGGCGAGGGCAATCTGCTGGCGATTTCCGAAAAAATCGACATGATCGAGGCCATCCGCCGTGATCCGCATGCGCTGCCCCTGGTGTTCGGCGCGGGTGGCGTCGACACGCGCGGCGTGGCCACCGCCATCCGCCGCCTGGACAAGTACGCGCCCGCCGGCTACCTGGTGCCACCGCCCTACTACCTGGGACCGTCGCAGCAAGGCATCCTGTGGCATTACCGGCAGATCGCCTGGGCGACCGAGCGGCCCATCATTCTGTACAACATCCCCAAGCGCGCGGGCGTGACCATGACGGTCGAAACCATGGAATCGCTGGCGCTCCTGCCGAATTTCCGCGCGGTCAAGGAATGCAATCCCCCCGTGCTGATGGCGCTGAACGCCCGTGGCCACCTCGATGCGCTGTGCGGCGAAGACATGGCCCTGCTGGATCATTTCCTGGCGGGCGGGCGCGGCGCCATTCCCGCCGCCGCGCACCTGTTTCCGGAGCGCTTCGTCGAAGTCATGCAACTGGCCCGCGATGGCCATGCCGAAGCCGCGCGCGAACTGTTCGAGCCGCTGCGCGGCCTGATCCGGCTGCTGTTCGCCGAACCCAATCCGGCGCCGATCAAGCGCGCACTGGCCTTGCAGGGCCTTATCGCCGATGAGTTGCGGCTGCCCATGACCAGCGCCAGCCGCGAACTCACCCC
>NZ_JAELTJ010000266.1 GCF_016428805.1 Achromobacter sp. ASV32 | reverse complement strand
GGTGTTGGTGCTGGGATGCATGACGGTCTCCGAAAGGCTGGGCTTTCCGCCAGGGCTGTGTGCCATGGCCTTTCTTGCCGTGGCCTACCTTCATCATAGGCAAAACCCGGCACGATGGCGCGCAACCGCGGCCGCGCCGCTTGCGCCAAATCAAGCAGACCGATCTTGACTGTGGTTTGCCCCCGGGGTGGGTTTGCCCCCGGGGTTTTCTCCCCGGTCTGCCCCGGGCTTTGCCGCAGCGCCAGAAAACAAAAAAGCCAACCGCTGGGGTTGGCTTCATTGCTTTGGGAGGGCCGATATGGGCTACCCGTCTCGAATCGCAATTGCGCGCTTTGCAGCCTGCGCCATGCTCTTCGAGGGTCTTTGGTGGGTGGTACAAGTTTCGAACTTGTGACCCCTGCCGTGTGAAGGCAGTGCTCTACCACTGAGCTAACCACCCCGAAAGAGGCGAAATATTAGCACGCTTTTTTGGGTGTGTGCAAGTTGCCTCGGAAAATCTTCAATTGAGCGCCACCGACGCGTCCATTTTGCGCCAGACGCATTCGCCGCCGACCGACTTGTCCAGCGCGGCCAGGTAGGTTTCATGTTCGGCCAATTCGGCCTCGCTGGCCTTGAGCACCGGCAGACCCGAGGCGTCGAACTTGGCCAGCACCACGCCGCCATTTGCACCCTGGTTGTTGTCATCGACATCGATCAGCAGCGCATCCTGGCCGCGCGTCATGGCCAGCCAGACCTCGGCCAGCAATTGCGAGTCGAGCAAGGCGCCGTGCAGCGTCCGGTGCGCGTTGGAGATGCCGAAGCGGTCGCACAGCGCATCCAGCGAGTTGCGCTTGCCGGGGAACAGCGAACGCGCATGCAACAGCGAGTCGGTGATGGTGTCGCAGTACTCGGTGATGGCGCCGCGGCCGGTCTTGGCC
>NZ_JAELTJ010000026.1 GCF_016428805.1 Achromobacter sp. ASV32 | reverse complement strand
CCCCCCCCCCCCCCCCCCCCCCCCCCCCCCCCCCCCCCCCCCCCCCCCCCCCCCCCCCCCCCCCCCCCCCCCCCCCCCCCCCCCCCCCCCCCCCCCCCCCCCCTTTTCACGCAGACGACGGCATACGAGATCGGTTATTAGGTCTCGTGGGCTCGGAGATGTGTATAAGAGACAGCGCCCACCCTGCGCAAACGGCGGTCTTTGCGGTATGCTGGCTTCGGTTTCCACGCCTCGATAGGAGATGCCCATGAAGAACAAAGTCATTCTTGTCATGCTGCTTTCGATTGCCGCCTTGTCGGCGGGATGCAATACCGTCGCGGGAGCCGGCAAGGACATCCAGCGCGGTGGTGAAAAAATCGAGGGTGCCGCCACCAAGTAGCGATGACTTGCTATCCGCGCGCCGCGGCCGCGGTAAGGGCCACGCAGAAATGTTCCGGCATTTCGGGCGTGGCCTTTTTGCTGCCGCTGGCATAATCGCGGGAATCCGAATCTGATGGCAGGAAGAATCATGCGCAAGTCTGTATGGGTGGGTCTCACGCTGCTGGCGGTGTTGGGCGGATGCGCCAGCAAGGGCGTCTACGAGTCCGATACCGTGCTGAAAGAAACCTTCAGTGTGGACACCAATTACCAGGCGGCCTTCCGCCGCGCGGGCGAATATGTACGCACCTGCCACGTCAACGTGCAACATCCCTATAACGTGGCCTACGCCTGGCGTCACACGATCGGCGAGAAGGGCGCGCCCGACGAGGTGCAGGTGTTCAAAGTGGGCGAGCCCGCCACGGTGCTGGAACTGGTGTCGGCTGAATCCGACGGCCCTGCCAAGTCCAAGGTGACGGTGACGGTGCTGGGGCAGGGGCGCTGGGATGCTGCCGAGATCGCGGCTGCCCGCGCCTCGATCCAGAGCGCCACGCCGGTCTGCCGCAAGGGCTGATCCATGGACCCGCGCGCCCAGCAGATCCGCGCCGCCGGCATGCCGTTCGCGCTGTTGGCGGGCGCCTTTCGCTTCCTGGGCTGGTTGAACGGCGTTGCGGCGCTGGGCCTGACCGCATTTTCGCTGGGCATGGTGGGCGGCGACATCGCTGCCCCCGATCTGCAGTTGCCCCTGTTCATGCTGCTGGCCGGCTTGCTGACGGCGTGCCTGGGGGCCATGTTCGGATACCTGGCGCAGGTCAGCCTGTTGCGCCAGGGCTACAACGGCCGGGTGACGCGCGGACATCTGCCCGCACAAGCGCTGGCCCTGCTGTGCTTTGTGGCCAGTGCCCTGGCGCTTTGCGCCGGTTGCTGGCTGGCGGCCGGGCAGGCTGCCGCGGACGCGACGCCACACATGACCACCTACGCTCGTCGGTAGTGATGGAGGGTAAACCCGTGTGCGCAAAAGTGTTGGACTTGCACTTGCGTTGGGAATAATATGCGCAGTGCGTATATAAACCCTTTATCCGGGACCTGTCATGACCATTTCCCAGCAAGCTTTCCTGCGCGACGCGATGCGACGCCTGAATCTCACGCGCGACGTGTTCGCCACCCGTATCGGCGTCAAGCGCCGGGCGCTTGATACCTGGCTCTTGCCTGAAGGCTCGCAGGAATTCCGCGCTATGCCGGAGGTGGTGCAGCGTTTCGTCAGCGAAATCGTGCAAAACGGGGTCCTGCTCGAAAAATATACGCAAAGCGTACAAGATGGCCCGCTGCGTGACCGGATCGCGGTCGAAGGCAAGCATCAACTGCTGTCCGTGGATCAATTCACGCGCGAATCGGTCGAAGACCTGTTCCGCGTGGCCGACATGATGCAGCCCATCGCGCGCCGCCAGAAAGTGTCGCGTGTGCTCGAAGGCGCTGTGCTGGGCAACCTGTTCTTCGAGGCCAGCACGCGGACCCGCGTCAGCTTCGGTTCGGCGTTCTGCCGTCTGGGCGGCTCGGTGTGCGACACCACCGGCTTTACGTTCTCGTCCATGGCCAAGGGCGAATCCATTTACGACACCAGCCGCGTCATGAGCGGCTATGTGGATGCGATGGTGATCCGCCATCCCGACCAGGGATCGGTCGCGGAATTCGCGCGCGCCACCAATATTCCGGTGGTCAACGGCGGCGACGGCCCGGGCGAGCATCCCAGCCAAGCCCTGCTGGACCTGTACACCATCCTGACCGAGTTCTCGCGCCTGGGCAAATTGCTGGACGGCGCACACATCGCGATGGTGGGTGACCTGAAGTACGGCCGCACCGTGCACTCGCTGATCAAGCTGATGGCTCTGTACAAGAACGTCAAGTTCTCGCTGGTGTCGCCCAAGGGCCTGGAAATGCCCTCGTACATCATCGAGCAGGCCAGCCGCAACGGCAACCTCATCGAGCAGAAGACAACGCTGGCCGAGGGACTGGCCGGCGCCGACGTCATCTACGCGACGCGGGTGCAGAAAGAGCGTTTCGCCAACGAAGAAAATGAAGGCTACACGCCGGATTTCCAGATCAACCGCGCCATCATCGATGCCTACTGCAGCCCGGAAACCATTGTCATGCACCCGCTGCCGCGCGATAGCCGCCCGGGCGCCAACGACCTGAGCGTGGACCTGAACCATGATCCGCGCCTGGCTATTTTCCGCCAGACCGACAACGGCATTCCCATCCGCATGGCCATCTTTGCGGTGCTGCTGGGTGTGGAAGGGCTGGTGCAGCACTCGCTGCGCGATGTGACGTGGCAGCATCCGTCTCACGTGGGGCCGGACGATTCGGTGTTCCACGGCCTGGAATAAACCGGAAACGGCGGCGCCGCTCCCGCGGCCCGCCGGCGATTTGAAGCATAATCCGCGCTGGTTTTTCCTGTCGCGTGCCGCTCCGAGACACGCCATGGAAGCTTCCGTCGGATGGTTTTATGTCTTCGAGCAGTTGCGCAGTTCCGTCGTCCCCTGACCCCGCCGGGCAGGCCTGTTATCTGAGTGCATCCAACGCCCAGGCCTGGCAGGCGGTCTATTCCTCCGTCGATGCCTACACCCGCGGCCAGGTCGCCGCGGTCGTGTCCGACAGCGCCATCGAGTTGGTCGACGCCTTCTACTCCACCTTGCTGGCCGATGCAGAGGCCGGCCCGCGCCTGTCCCACGAGATCGTTTCCAGCCGCCTGCACAAGGGCATGAAGCGCTGGCTCACAGGCTTGCTGTGCGTGCGTGACCAGGGCGACATCGCGGCACTGATGGCCACGCAGAAAAAGGTCGGCGAAGTGCATGCGCGCGTGCACATCCCGATCCACTTGGTGATGGCCGGCGCCCGCATCTTGAAGAACGAGATCGCGCAGCGCCTGCGCGCCAGCGACCTGGATGGCATCGCGGCCTCGGTGGCGACGCAATACGTCTGCAACCTGTTCGACCTGGCGATCGAGCAGATGAGCCGCGCCTTCATGCGCGATATCAATCGCGGCGCGCGCAACGACGAGGCCTATCGCCTGTTCGCGCTGGGGCAGAACATCTCGACCGAGCGCGAGCGGCAGCGCGCGGCGTTGCTGGAGTGGAGCCAGGCCGTGCTGATCGGCCTGCACTACCGCGCGCCCGAGCAGGTGCTGCCGCGCTTGGCGGCTTCCGAGTTCGGCCTGTGGCTGCAGCACAAGGGCGGGGTATTGTTCGAGAGTGCGCCGGCGCTGGCCCAGATCACTGAAGCGGTGACGCGGCTGGATGACGTGGTGCTGCCGCGCCTGCTGCAGAGCGGCCAGGCGGACCTGCCGTCGCTGCCCGGCCAGGTGCGGGAACTGCAGGAACTGGTAGCGCGCATCAAACACCTGCTCAACGGCCTGTTCGACATGGTGGCCGAGAGCGAAAGCGGCAGCGACCCGCTGACCAACGTGCTGAACCGGCGCTTTCTGCCGTCGGTGATCGGCCGCGAGATTCTGATCGCCACGCGTGAGCACTCGGCGTTTTCCGTGCTGCTGCTGGATATCGACCATTTCAAGGCCATCAATGACCAGCATGGCCATTCCGGCGGCGATCAGATCCTGCGGCAGTTTGCCGAAGTGGTGCATCAATCGTGCCGATCCAGCGACTTTGTGTTCCGCTACGGCGGCGAGGAATTCCTGGTGGTGCTGGTGGACACGGCGCGGGATGCGGCCTTGGCGGTGGCGGAAAAGTTGGGCACGGAGATCCGCCGCCACGTGTTCAGCATCCCTGAGGCCGGCGCCCTGCGCATCACGGCCAGCATCGGCGTGGCTTCGTTTGATGGCCACCCGGACTATGCCTATCTGATCGATCGCGCCGACAAGGCCTTGTACCAGGCCAAGCAGGCCGGCCGCGACCGCAGCGTTGCCGCTTGAGGCCTGGGCTGCGTCGCGCCAGGAAGGGGCTCACAACCCGGCAGGCGCGCGGCACGCGTCAGCCCGCCCCGCCATGAAAAAGGCCGCCCGTGGGGCGGCCCATTTTTTGCCAGGCGTGGCCAGGCTGATGGCCTAGATCTTCTTTTCGCCGCCCAGGGCGTCGACCAGCTCGGCCAGCATCTTGGCCAGTTCGCCCGTCATGAGCATCATGTCGGAGTCGAACTTCTCGTCGTCGTTGGTGGCCATGTTGTCGTTGCCTTCTTTGAGCACATCCAGCGGCGCGACGCGCTTGACGTCCAGGCCTTCGGTGAGCACGAACGAAATGCGGTCGGCCCAGGTCATGGCCAGGCGGGTGCATTGCTTGCCCGATTGGATGTGGCGGCGCACGTCGTCGGCGTCGATCGAGTGCTTGACATAGCGGATGGCCGCGCCGCTTTCGCCCGACGAGCGCAGCTCGGTGTCCTGGTCGATGCTGAAGTTGGACGGCGCTTCGTCTTCGGCCAGCCAGCCGGTCATGGCCGAGGCGGGCGATTGCGCAACGTACAGGTTTTCGAGCGGGAACGGGTCCACGCATTTGGCCAGCAGGCCGATGACTTCGTCGGCCTTGGCCGAGGCGGCGGCGTCGATCACCAGCCAGTGGTTCTGCGGATCGATCCAGACGCGGGTGTCGCGGTACACGCTGAAGGCGCGCGGCAGGAGCTCGTCGGTGACGCGCTCCTTGATTTCCTTCATTTGCTTGCGGCCGGGCTTGTAGCCCTGCTGCTCTTCGATTTCCTGGGCGCGCGCTTTGGCGACCTGGTTCACGACCGTACTGGGCAGCAGCTTTTTCTCGGCGCGCAGGTTGAGCAGGATCTGCCCGCCCACGACGTGGGCCAGCCCGCCATTTTCGCGCGGCGGCACCCAGCCCAGGCTTTGCATTTCGAGGTTGTTGCCGGCTTGGTAGGCATGCCGCGCAAGCGTTTCTTCAAGCTGCTCGCCGGTCAGGGTCCACGGCGAGGAGAGGCGGTAAATCTTGAGATTCTTGAACCACATGAGCGTCGGCCAAAAGGGTAGATTCTATACGACCCTGGCCGCTTTGCCGTAGCGGTGCAATACGCTGGGGCGAGGCGACACGTTCTGTCACTGACAGGCTTGCCGCCTTCCGGTAATGTCCGCGGCAACCGTGTGCAAGAGGAGAAAGAGAGCATGAAAATCGTCGGTGCTATCCTGATCGTGCTGGGCATTGCCGCATTGGCCTACAAGGGCTTTAGCTACAAGTCCGAAGAAACCGTCCTGCAGGTCGGCTCGGTGAAGGCCACGGCTGAAACCGAAAAGTCCGTGCCGATCCCCATGTGGGCCGGGATCGCGGCCATCGTGGCCGGCGTGCTGGTCATCGGCGTCGGCATGCGCCGCTGAACCGCGCAAGCCCGCATTGCCACAGGCGGCCGATTCGTCGGCCGCTTTTTTGCGTCCGCGCCGCACAAAAAAAGCGGCCCGGCTCAATAAAGGCCGGGCCGGTACGGGAGCACACAATACCGCGTCATAAAAGGCTCGCGGGGAACGCGGTATCGGTGTCAGAACACTAGCCCTGCAACCGCCTGACAGGGGGATCAATCGCCAGGCGATCTGGAGCAAGGCCGTAATCTGAGGCGCCAGTCTAATGGCGGGGGTCTGACAGGGTCCTGAAAATGGTTGGCGCCGAGGGAATGAGCCTCACGCTGCGCGCTTCGCGCTTGCTGCCCCCCGGGTGGCTGTCCTGGCGGGGCGTTGGCAAAGCTTTTTTATGCACTTTCTTTTGGACAAAAAAAAAGCTCCCAAGGGAGCTTTTGAAAGGCCGGGCAGGCGCAGCAGTCCCGCCCGGCGGGGGATGGTCGGTTAGGCGTTGATGTCGTTGTCCTTGGACTCGCGCACGAACAGGGTGCCGATGACCAGGGTCATGACCGCGATGATGATCGGGTACCACAGGCCGTCGTAGATGTTGCCGGTGGCGGCGACGACGGCGAAGGCGACCGGGGGCAGGAAGCCGCCGAACCAGCCGTTGCCGATGTGGTACGGCAGGCTCATCGAGGTATAGCGGATGCGGGTCGGGAACATTTCCACCAGCATGGCCGCGATCGGGCCGTACACCATGGTCACGTAGATCACCAGGATGGTCAGCAGCACGACGACCATGACGTTGTTGCTTTGCGCCGGATCCGCCTTGGCGGGGTAGCCGTGGCTGCGGATCGCGGTGGTCAGGGCCTTGTCCAGTTCGGCGGCCTTGGCCTTGAAGTCGGCGGGCGCCATGGCCTTGCCGTCGAACGAGGCGAACTCGTCGTTGCCGATCTTGACCTTGGCGACCGAGCCGGCGGGTGCCGCTTCGTTCTTGTAGTTCACCGAGTTGCGGGCCATGAACGACTTGACCACGTCGCAAGAGCTGGTGAACGAGGCGGTGCCCACGGGGTTGAACTGGAACGAGCAGGTGCCGGGATCGGCGATGACCGTGACCGGGGCGCTGGCCTGCGCTTTTTCAAGCGCGGGGTTGGCGAAGTGCGTAATGCCCTGGAAGATCGGGAAGTAGGTCGCCGCGGCAATCAGGCAGCCGGCCATGATGATCGGCTTGCGGCCGATCTTGTCCGACAGCGCGCCGAAGATCACGAAGAACGGGGTGCCGATCAGCAGCGCCAGGGCGATCATGATATTGGCGGTGTTGGCGTCGACCTTAAGCGTCTGCGTCAGGAAGAACAGCGAGTAGAACTGACCCGTGTACCAGACCACGGCCTGGCCGGCGGTCAGGCCCAGCAGCGCCAGGATCACGACCTTCAGGTTCTTCCACTGGCCGAACGATTCCTTGATCGGCGCCTTCGAACCCTTGCCTTCTTCCTTCATGCGCTTGAAGGTGGGGGATTCGTTCAGCTGCAGACGGATCCACACCGAGATGCCCAGCAGGATGACCGAGATCAGGAACGGGATGCGCCAGCCCCAGGCCTTGAAGTCATCTTCGCCGAGGTAGGTACGGATGCCCAGGATGATCAGCAGCGACAGGAACAGGCCCAGGGTCGCGGTGGTCTGGATCCAGGACGTGTAGAAGCCGCGGCGGCCATGCGGCGCGTGTTCGGCGACGTAGGTCGCGGCGCCGCCGTATTCACCGCCCAGCGCCAGGCCTTGCAGCAGGCGCAGGAGGATCAGGATGGCGGGAGCGGCCATGCCGATGCTGGCGTAGCTGGGCAGCACGCCCACCAGGAAGGTGGACAGGCCCATCAGCACGATGGTGACCAGGAACGTGTACTTGCGGCCGACCAGGTCGCCCAGGCGGCCGAACACCAGCGCACCGAAGGGGCGCACCGCGAAACCGGCTGCGAAGGCCAGCAGCGCGAAGATGAAGCCCGCGGTGGGGTTCACGCCCGAGAAAAAGTGCTGGGCAATGATGGCTGCCAGCGAACCGTAAAGATAAAAGTCGTACCACTCGAACACCGTGCCCAGCGACGAGGCAAAGATGACGCGACGTTCATCCTTGGTCATCGGGCGCGGTTCCGCGGATGGACCGCGGCCTGCCATGGTAGTTGTGCTCATGATGTCTCCTCGATTTTTTCTGGCCAGCGGTTTTCCGCCGTGCGTCACCCTCCGCCGGCGGGGCCGACATCGAGCTATGCGCAAGGTTGGGGCGCGAGGCTGACGAGGTTCTGACGTAACCCTTACCTGAATCTTAAAATTGAAACTGAAAGTAACTATACCGTAGGGAGCTAGGGATAGTCCTTAGGCGCTGCCAGGGCACCAAAGCTAGCTGTCGAGGTCGTCGGCGGGCTCTGCGTAGAGCGGAAAGACCACCCGGATGCGCGTACCCGGCAGGTCGGAGTGCGGCGTGGGATGGTCGCTGATCAGGACGGTCGCCTGGTGCTTCTGGGCGATTTCCCTGACGATGGCCAGCCCCAGCCCGCTGCCGTCGGACAGCGTACCCAGCACGCGATAGAAGCGGTCGAAGACGCGCTCGCGTTCTTCCGGCGCGATGCCCGGGCCGGAATCCTCGACTTCAAGCACGCCCTGGTCGTCCCGGCTTTGCACCCGTACCGTGATGTGGCCGCCGCGCGGGGTGTAGCGCAGCGCGTTGTCCACCAGGTTGTTCAACAGCTCGGCCAGCAGCAGCGGGTTGCCGTTGATCAGGACCGGGGTTTCCGAGCCTTCGAAGCCCAGGTCGGTGCTGAGCGACAGCGCCTGGGGCACCCAGTGCATGGCCTGCTCGTAGGCGATGGCGTTCAGGTCGGTGGCGGCCAGCCCGATCGCGCTGGGGTTCTCGGCCCGCGCCAGCAGCAGCAACTGGTTGACCAGGCGGGTCGCGCGTTCGGACCCAGTCACCAGTTGGCGCAGGCTGGACTGCATTTCCTCGGGACTGGCGTCGCGCAGGGCCAGTTCGGCCTGGGTGCGCAACCCCGCCAGCGGGGTTTTCAGTTGATGCGCGGCGTCGGCGACGAAGCGGCGCTGGGCCTGCACGTTGGCCGACAGGCGGTCCAGCAGATCGTTCATGGCCGCCACCAGCGGCGCGATTTCGGACGGCGCGGCGCGTTCGTCGATGGGCGACAGATCGTCGGGCCGGCGCGCCCGCAGTCGCTGCTGCAGCGCGTTCAGGGGGGCCACGCCGCGCGACAGCCCGAACCACACCAGCAGCACGGCGATCGGCAGCACCACGAACTGCGGAATGATCACGCCCTTGATGATGTCGTTGGCCAGCTGGGTGCGCTTTTCGACCGTTTCGGCCACGATCAGCAGCGCCGGCTGGGTGTTGGGCAGGTTCAGGTCCACCCAGGTGAAGGCCAGCCGGATGCCGAAGCCGCGTAGCGTGTCGTCCTGGTACTGGACTTCGCCGGGCCGGGGTTGGGCCACCGAAGCGGGCAGGGGCAGGGCACGGTCGCCGCCCAGGTATTCGCCGCGGCTGCCCAAGGCCAGCCAGAAGACACTGTCGGTTTCGTCGGCGCGCAGCACGTCGCGTGCGGGGTCGGTCATGCGCAGCACGGCGCGGCCGTCCTGCGCGTGCACCTGTCGGGTCAGCACGTGCAGGTTGTTGGCCAGTGCGCGGTCGTAAGGGACGTTGGCGATGTTCTGCGCCACTACATAGGTGATGGCCACGCTCATGGGCCACAGCAGAAACAGCGGCGCCAGCATCCAGTCCAGGATCTCACCCAGCAGCGAGCGCTGCGGCGGTGCGAAGCTCGGGCCGCGGGCCCCGGCCCGCATGACATCCAGCGCTTCCTGGTTCAGTGCCTCCGGATCGGCAGGTTCAGCTTGCGAGGTACGCCGCACCTTGGTCCCGTTCAAGGCAATAGCCCAGCCCACGCACGGTCACGATCTTGACGCCGCTGGGCTCCAGCTTCTTGCGCAGGCGGTGCACGTAGACTTCGATGGCGTTGGTGCTGACTTCCTCGCCCCATTCGCACAGGTGATCGACCAACTGGGTTTTGCTGACCATGCGGCCGCTGCGGGTCAGCAGGATTTCCAGCAGGCTGACTTCGCGCGCGGACAGGTCCAGCGTCTGGTCGTCCACCATGGCCACGCGCCCGGTCTGGTCGAACACCAGCCGGCCGTGCTTGAGCAGGGTGGCGCCGCCGCCCGCGCCGCGGCGGGTCAGGGCCCGTACACGGGCTTCGAGTTCGGACAGCGCGAACGGCTTGGCCATGTAGTCGTCGGCGCCCAGGTCGAGTCCCTTGACGCGTTGCTCGATGCTGTCGGCGGCGGTCAGGATCAGCACGGGCAGGGCTGAATTGCGGGCCCGCAGCCGCCGCAGCACCTCCAGCCCCGCCAACTGCGGCAGGCCGAGGTCCAGGATGAGCAGGTCGAAGGCTTGGGCGGCCAGCGCGGAATCGGCGGCCAGTCCGTCCCGCACGGCATCCACCGCATAGCCATTGTGGCGCAGCGAGCGTGACAGGCCATCGGCCAGGATGCTGTCGTCTTCGGCGATCAGGATACGCATGGGCTGCTGAAAAAGAATCCGGCAACGCGCACCGGGCGCGCGCTTGCCGCCGGGGGGCCTGGGGCCTGGGGCGGGCGGCCCGGCGGCGGGAATGGGGACATAGCGCCGGGGTCTTCCGCGATTCTGTCATATGGCAGGAGTCTTGCCCACTCCGGGAATACGTGGAAAACTCTGGCACACTGGTTTTTTGTACAGTACAATCCGATGCCATAATCTGCGCTATCCGAGAAGGCCGAAGAAACCGGCTCGACAACCCCGGCGCTGATCATGCGTTGCTTTACTGGTCGGTCGAACCCCCTCGGTCGATAACCCCCGGTCGATAACCCCGTACCGCGCCCCGATACGTTACAGATAGGACTCTACATGGACGACAAAACCACCAAGGCCGCCGCTTCGGAAAAAGCCAAGGCGCTTGCCGCCGCGCTTTCGCAGATCGAAAAGCAGTTCGGCAAGGGCTCGATCATGCGCTACGGCGACAACGAGGTCTCGCACGACATCCAGGTGGTGTCCACGGGGTCGTTGGGACTGGACATCGCGCTGGGCGTCGGTGGCTTGCCGCGTGGCCGCGTGGTTGAAATCTACGGTCCGGAATCCTCGGGCAAGACCACGCTGACCCTGCAGGTCATCGCCGAAATGCAGAAGATCGGCGGCACCTGCGCCTTCGTCGACGCGGAACACGCGCTGGACGTGCAATACGCCAACAAGCTGGGCGTCAACCTGACCGACCTGCTGATTTCGCAGCCGGACACGGGCGAGCAGGCGCTGGAAATCACCGACGCCCTGGTGCGCTCGGGTTCGGTCGACCTGATCGTCATCGACTCGGTCGCGGCCCTGGTGCCCAAGGCCGAAATCGAAGGCGAAATGGGTGATTCGCTGCCGGGCCTGCAGGCCCGCCTGATGAGCCAGGCGCTGCGCAAGCTGACCGCCACCATCAAGCGTACCAATTGCATGGTGATCTTCATCAACCAGATCCGCATGAAGATCGGTGTCATGTTCGGCAACCCCGAAACCACGACTGGCGGCAACGCGCTCAAGTTCTACGCCTCGGTGCGCCTGGACATCCGCCGTATCGGCTCCATCAAGAAGGGCGACGAGGTCGTGGGCAACGAAACCCGCGTCAAGGTCGTCAAGAACAAGGTGGCGCCGCCGTTCAAGCAAGCCGAATTCGACATCATGTACGGTGCCGGTATCTCGCGCGAAGGCGAAATCATCGACCTGGGCGTGGCGGCCAACGTGGTCGACAAGTCCGGCGCGTGGTACAGCTACAACGGCAACCGTATCGGCCAGGGCAAGGACAACGTCCGCGAATACCTGAAAGAGCACAAGGAAATCGCGATCGAAATCGAGAACCGCGTCCGTGAAAACCAGGGTATCGTCAGCCGCGCCGCTGAGTTTGTCCCGACCGCGGAAGACGACGCCGAGTAATTCTCCCGGCATCCGTCGCCAGACCTCGAGACCGGGGCCTGGCATCGCCTCCGGGCTCGCCAGCCCGGTTGCCAGCGGCAGGCTCCCATGCCTCAGCCCCCAAGTGTCGGGGCCTGCATGAGAGGTCTGCCGCTGGCACATAGCAAGCAGGAAGCGCATGAGCTGGAAGCCCTCCGCCGCGTCCGCTGACCGCCTACGCGCCAAGCTGGACGACGAATTCGAAACCGTAGCCAGGCCCCAGGGGCTGCGCCGCACGTCGGATGCGCGGCGCGGTGCTACACAAGATGCCGAGCGGGATTCAGCCGGCCAGGCCGCGCCTGGGTGCGATTCCAGCGCCGACGCCTCGGCGTCGCAGTGGCAGCGCAGTTCCGAATTGCGCGCGGCGGGCGGGCGCGCAAAAAAAGACCGACGGGGCGAAAGCCCGGACGGCGGCGCACCGGATGCGACGGGCAAGGCCAAGGCCCCGCCCAAGGGGCCGTCTTTGAAAATGCGGGCGGTGGGCTATCTGTCCCGGCGCGAGCACGCCCGTGAAGAACTGGCACGCAAGCTTGCCCCGCATGCCGAAGACCCCGCCGAGGTTGATGCCGTGCTGGATGCGCTGGAAAAAGAAGGGTGGCTATCCACCGAGCGCTTCGCGCAGAGCCTGGTGCATCGCCGCGCCTCGCGCCAGGGGGCGGCCCGCATCGTCCAGGAACTGCGCCAGCACGGGGTGGATGACACGCAGGTGGCCGAGCTGCGCGAACAATTGCGCGCCACCGAATACGACCGCGCGCTGGACGTCTGGAAAAAGCGTTTCGATGCCAAGCCCGCCGACCGGGCAGCCTACGCCAAGCAAGCGCGCTTCCTGGCCAGCCGGGGATTTGCGCACGACGTCATCCGCCGCATTCTGGGCGATGGCGGCAGCGACGACGAATAGCCGTCACGCCTTGCGGCGCGCCGGGCAGGGGCTGGCCAGTCGCGCTCGTGGCTGGTTTGCGGCTGCCAGGCCTTGATCAGCCGAGTCGTCCGCCGCCTTGGCCTACTTGGCCGACTTGATGCCGCTGAGCGTCTTGAAGCAGACATCGCGGGTCAGCGTCAGGAATTCGTCGATGTACGACGCGTCGGTGTCTTCGCTGCGCACCGTGGCGTACAGCGTGCGCCAGACGCCTTGCGGGCCCAGGCGGCACTGGCGCAGCCACCCCTGGTTCATGTATTCGGTCAGCGCCCAGTTGGGCAGCGCGGCCACGCCGCGGTTGCTGGCCACCAGTTGCGCGATGATCGGTGTCAGCTCGGCCTTGCGCACGGCGGCCGGCTCGACGTCGGCCGGATCCAGAAAAGCCGTGAAAATATCCAGGCGCTGCTTGTCCACCGGGTAGGTGATGAGGGTCTGGTCGGCCAGTTGGTCGGGCATGACGAATTTGCTGCCGGCCAGCGGGTTGGATTCGGACACGGCCAGCACCAGTTCGTACTTGAACAACGGCAGGTATTCCACGGCTTCCAGCGGCTGGGGATCAGAGGTGATCACCAGGTCCAGATCGCCGCGCACCAACGCGGGCAGGGGCGCAAACGAAAATGCCGCCGTCAGGTCCAGCGCCACGTCCGGCCATTGCGCGCGGAACGCATCCAGCGCCGGCATCAGCCATTGAAAGCACGAGTGGCAATCGATGGCCAGGTGCAGGCGTCCGGTGCGGCCTGCGGCCAGCCGTTGCAGTTCCCGTTCGGTCGCGCGCATGCGGGGCAGCACCTCGTCGGCCAGCGCCAGTACCCGCAAGCCCGCCGTGGTCAGGCGTGCCGGCCGGGTGCGGCGATTCAGGAGCGGCGTGCCCAGGCGGGTTTCCAGGTCGCGCAATTGGTGCGACAGGGCGGACTGGGTCAGGTGCAGGCGTTCAGCGGCTTCCTGCAGGCTGCCGCCTTCACGGATGGCGGTCAGCGTTTCAAGGTGACGGATTTCCAGCATGGCGGGTGCGTTGTCGAGGCGGTGGCGGGCCGACTCGGCGGGCGGCCCGGGCTCCCGACCCCGTGGGGCGGGAATGAGCTTATATTCTATGAGATTCGCTCATCTTATGAATGTAGACATTGATTTTGATTCATTTTGATTTGAATGCAGAATAGCCTTCACTTGAACAAAATTTGTCGAACAGGGGTTTGTCATGACTGTCATTCATAATTTGGGATTCCCCCGCATTGGCGCCCAGCGCGAACTGAAGCGCGCGGTCGAGGCCTATTGGGCCGGCAAGCAGACTGGCGAAGCGCTGGAGCAGACCGGCCGCGAACTGCGCGCCCAGCACTGGAAGCTGCAAGCCGCCAACGGTGTGAAGTTCGTGCCCGTGGGCGATTTCGCCTGGTATGACCAGATCCTGGAATGGACCACCTTGCTGGGCGCCGTGCCCGCGCGTTTCGGCCAGAAGGACAACGAGCCGGTCTCGCTGGACACGCTGTTCCGAATGGGGCGTGGCCGCGCACCGTCGGGCAAGCCTGCCGCCGCCTGCGAAATGACCAAGTGGTTCGACACCAACTATCACTACATCGTGCCGGAGCTGGTTCCGGGCCAGACATTCCGCATCGCCCGCGAATCGCTGTTCGACCAGATCCGGGAAGCCCAGGCATTGGGCTACGCCGTCAAGCCGGTGATTCCCGGGCCGCTGACCTGGCTGTTCCAGGGCAAGGGCGATGCCTTTGCCGCTGGCGCCGCCGATCCGGCCAAGCTGCATTTGCTGGCCAACCTGCTGCCGGTGTACGAGGAAGTGCTGGCCCGCTTTGCCAAGCTGGGCGTGCAATGGGTGCAGATCGACGAGCCGATCCTGGCGCTGGACCTGCCCCAAACGTGGCGCGACGCCTTCAAGCAGGTGTATGCCACCCTTTCGGGCGGTCCGGTCAAGTTGCTGATCGCTACGTACTTCGACGGCCTGAAGGACAACCTGGAAACGGCGCTGGGCCTGCCGGTTGCCGGCCTGCACGTGGACCTGGTCCGCGCGCCGGAACAGCTGGCTGACGTGGTCGCGGGCCTGGGCGCCGGCCAGGTGCTGTCCGCCGGCGTGATCAACGGCCGCAACATCTGGCGCACCGACCTGGACGTCGCCATTGCCACGCTCGCGCCGGTCAAGCAGCAATTGGGCGACCGCTTGTGGCTGGCCCCGTCGTGCTCGCTGCTGCACGTTCCGGTGGATCTGGCCAACGAAACCGAACTGGACGCCGAGCTCAAGAGCTGGCTGTCGTTCGCCGCGCAAAAGCTCGAAGAACTGAGCCTGCTGGGCCGCGCCCTGGATAACGCCACCGAGCCGTCCGTGCAGGCAGGTCTGGTCAAACAACGTGCTGCCCTGGCTGCCCGCCGCGCGTCGACGCGCATCCACAACCCGGCCGTGGCCCAACGCATGGCCGCTTCGGCAGGCGTGTCGCGTGACCGCGCGCCGTTTGCCGGCCGCATCGCGCGGCAACAGCAAGAGCTGGGCCTGCCCGCCTTCCCGACCACGACCATCGGCTCGTTCCCGCAGACCGCCGAAATCCGCGCGCTGCGCCGCGACTGGAAGTCGGGCGCCCTGACGGACTCGGCCTACGAGACCGCCATCCGCAAGGAGATCGAGGAAGTGATCCGCTTCCAGGAGAAGGTCGGCCTGGACGTCCTGGTGCACGGCGAACCCGAGCGCAACGACATGGTGGAATACTTCGGCGAACTGCTGGCCGGCTTTGCCTTCACCAAGAACGGCTGGGTGCAAAGCTACGGCTCGCGCTGCGTCAAGCCGCCGATCATTTTCGGCGACGTGGCCCGCCCCGCGCCGATGACGGTGGGCTGGTCCTCGTATGCGCAATCGCTGACCGACAAGCCGGTCAAGGGCATGCTGACCGGCCCGGTCACCATCCTGCAGTGGTCGTTCGTGCGTGACGACCAGCCGCGTGAACAGACCTGCCGCCAACTGGCGCTGGCCCTGCGCGACGAGGTGGTAGACCTGGAGGCCGCCGGCATCAGCGTCATCCAGATCGACGAGCCGGCCATCCGCGAAGGCCTGCCGTTGCGCCGCGCCGATTGGCAGGCGTACCTGGATTGGGCGGTGGATTGCTTCCGCCTGTCGACGTCCGGCGTGCGCGACGAGACGCAGATCCACACACATATGTGCTATTCGGAATTCAACGACATCATCGAATCCATTGCGGCCATGGACGCCGATGTGATCACGATCGAAACATCGCGTTCCAATATGGAACTGCTCAAGGCGTTCGAGGACTTCCGCTACCCGAATGACATCGGTCCGGGCGTCTACGACATCCATTCGCCCAACGTGCCCGAAGTGGACTGGATGGTCGGCCTGATGGAAAAAGCCGCCGCCCGCCTGCCCAAGGAACGCCTGTGGGTCAACCCGGACTGCGGCCTGAAGACGCGCGCCTGGCCTGAAACCGAAACCGCCCTGGTCGGCATGGTGCAAGCCGCCCGCGCGCTGCGCAACGCCGCCTGAAGCGTCGCCGAGGTCCCTCGGACCGCCCCCTGATCGGTCCGCCGGACCCGCGCCTTGGCGCCGGGCCCGTCAGCCCGGAGCCCCTGGCTTGTGCACCCCGTGCACAGACCAGGGGCTTTTTTTTGTCCGGAGCTTGAACGAAACCGCGCCTTGTGGGTCAATAAGCAAAAATCCTTTTCACCGGATTGTCGCCGTACCTATGATTCTCCAAGGCCCTTATCGGCCAGATCTGCTTGTCGCGGAAACGCTGCCCGATATTCTGGAAGCCACGATCCTGCGGCATCCCGCCGCTATCGCCATTCAGTGGCTGGATCAATCCCTGACTTACGAGGCCCTGGGGCGCCGCGCCGACCTGGCCGCGCACCACCTGATCGAGGCGGGCGTGCGTCCCGGCGACATCGTCGGCCTGTGCCTGCCGCGCGGCGACGACCTGCTGGTGATGCAGGCGGCCATCGCCAAAGCCGGCGCTGCCTGGCTGCCATTTGAATCCGATACCCCCCCGGACCGCATGCTGGTCTGCCTGCAGGACGCTGGCGCTCATGGCCTGATCGCCGGCGGCGACGTGCGCCTGGATGGCATGATCACCTGGACCACCTGGCAGTTGTCGCAGGCCGTCGACGGAGCGCTGCGCCGGCGCGAAGGCCTGCTGCCCGAGCATCCGGCCTACGTCATTTACACGTCGGGCTCCACCGGCAAGCCCAAGGGCGTGCCCATCAGCCAGGCCAGTATCTGCCATTTCCTGCGCAGCGAAAACGAAGTGCTGGGGGTGCGCCTGGGCGACAAGGTCTATCAGGGTTTTTCAGTCGCCTTCGATATGTCGTTCGAGGAAATCTGGATCAGCTACCTGGTCGGCGCCACCCTGTGGGTGGCTCCCAAGATGCTGACCACCGACCCCGAAGGGCTGCCCGAGGCGCTGGTGCGCGAAGGCGTCACGGTGCTGCATGCGGTGCCGACGTTACTGGCGCTGTTCGGCCGCGACGTGCCGGGCCTGCGCATCGTCAACCTGGGCGGCGAGGTGTGCCCCGAGTTCCTGGTGCAGCGCTGGGCCACCCCCGGTCGCCGGCTGTTCAATACCTATGGGCCGACCGAGACCACCGTGTCGGCCAGCCTTGCCGAACTGCTGCCCGGCAAGCCCGTCACGATCGGGACGCCGCTGCCCAACTACGGCATGCTGATCCGCGGCGAGGACGGCGCGGTGCTGCCGCAGGGGCAGACTGGCGAGCTCTGTATCACCGGCCCCGGCGTGGCCGGCGGCTATCTGGGGCGCCCGGAGCTGACGGCCGAGAAATTCCTGGCCAATCCGCGTCCCACCGGCGAACACGACACCCGCATGTACCGCAGCGGCGACCTGGCGCGTATCGACGAGACCGGCCAGATCCTGTGCCTGGGGCGCAGCGACGACCAGGTCAAAGTGCGCGGTTTTCGCGTCGAGCTCGGCGAGATCGAGGCGGCGCTGTACCGTCAGGCCGGCGTGGGCGCCGCGGCGGTGGTGCTGCGCGACCTGGCCGGCATCGACCAGTTGGTGGCGTTCCTGACGCCCGAAGGCGATGCCCGGCTGGATCCGCATGCGCTGCGCGCGGCGCTGGCCAGCGAATTGCCCGCCTATATGATTCCCGCCCGTTTCGAGCTGGTCGCGGAAGTGCCGCGGCTGACCTCGGGCAAGATCGACCGCAAGGCGCTCAAGGCCCGCGAACTGGCGACCGCCTCCGAGCCCAGCGGCGAGGACGACACACCGGTCTCGCCCGGCGAGCACGCGCTGTTCGAGGCGTTGCGGCCGCTGTTTCCGGGCCAGCCGCTGCGCCTGGCCAGCGATTTCTTTCGCGACCTGGGCGGCCATTCGCTGTTGGCGGCGCGATTGGTGTCGTCGCTGCGCAAGCATCCGCAGTTTTCCGCGCTGACCATGCACGAGCTGTACCAGCATTCCATGCTGGCCGCTTTGGCCGCGCGGCTGGATGCGCTGGCCGCCGAGTCGGATGACGCGGCCCGGGTGGCGCCGCAGGCCGCCGGCGCCGAGGCCGCGCCGGAACGCGCGCCGGAATGGCGCCGCTGGGCTTGCGGCCTGGCGCAATTGGCGGTGCTGCCGCTGCTGATCGGCGTGCGCATGCTGATCTGGCTGACGCCTTTCTTCACGTATCACTACTTCACGGGCGACGAGGGCGACTCGGTCTGGCGCGCGGTGGCGCTGTCGATCGCCAGCTATCTGGCCTGCAACCTGCTCAGTTTTGGCGTGGCGGTGGTGTGCAAATGGGGCATCCTCGGCCGTCTCAAGCCGGGCCGCTATGCGTTGTATGGCTGGACCTTCTACCGCTGGTGGCTGGTGGATCGCATCCTCGACATTCCGCCCGCGCACCTGCTGGCCGGGTCGCCGCTGCAGGCCTGGTACCTGCGGGCGCTGGGCGCGCGCATCGGCCGCGATACCGCCATCAGCCGCATTTCCGTGCGGGCGCCCGACCTGCTGACGGTCGGCGACGGCGTCAGTATCGGGGCGGCCGTGAACCTGGAAAACTTCGAGGTGCGCGGCGCGCACTGGGAAGTGGCGCCCATCACCCTGGCCGACAATGCCTATGTCGGGTCGTACGCGGTGGTGCAGGGCAACGTGTGGATGGAGGCGGACGCCCGCCTGGAGGGGCTGTCGTCCCTGGCGGCCGGCGCGCGCATTCCCGCCGGCCAGATCTGGACCGGCTCGCCGGCCCGGCACGATCCGCAGGCGCGCGCCCCCGAGCTGCCGCCGCGGCCGGTCCGCGAGGGCCGCTGGGCGCGCCTGGACATGCTGGCCTACGCCGCCGGCGGCACGCTGATCGCGGCGCTGTTCTTCATGCCGGTGTTTCCCAGCTTCGTGCTGATCGACTGGATCGACGCGCGCTGGCTGGACCTGATGGGCTCGCGCGTCTGGTGGCCCAACGCGTTCCTGGCCTATCTGTTGCTGGCGCTGCCCGCCAGCGCCTTGCTGCTGTTCCTGACCGTGCTGGTGTCGGCCATGCTGCGCTGGGCGCTGCTGCCGCGCTTGACCGGCGGCCGCTGGCCGGTTTACGGCCAGATCTATCTGCGGCGCTGGCTGACCAACCAGATCCAGGAGTCCAGCCTGAGCGTGCTGCACGGCCTATATGCGTCCATCTACGCGGGCACCTGGTATCGCCTGCTCGGGGCCAAGGTCGGCCGCGGCACCGAGATTTCGACCGCGATGGGCATCGTGCCCGACATGCTGACCCTGGGCCGCGATAGCTTCATCGCCGACGGCGTGATGCTGGGCGACGAGGAAATCGACCGTGGCTGGATGACTATGCGGCCCACCGTCATCGGCAACCGCAGCTTCGTGGGCAACGGCGCCTACGTGCCCGACGGTTCGGTGCTGCCCGACGACGTGCTGATCGGCGTGCAGAGCCGGGCCCCCGCCAACGCCCGCATGGCCAGCGGCCAGACCTGGCTGGGCAATCCGCCGCTGGCCTTGCCGGCACGCGAGCAGACCGCCGGCTTCCCCGAGCATCTGACCTTCCGCCCCAGCCTGGGCCGCAAGGTGGCGCGCGGCGCGGTGGAAGGCATGCGCATGATCCTGCCGCTGGCGGTGGTGATCGCCGTGGGCTACCTGACGGTCATGAAGGTCATCCCCATCGCTGTGCGCGACGGTTTCCTGGCCGCCTTCGACGAGCTGATGCTGGCCGGCGTGCTGTACGGCGTGGGCACGTTCCTGTTCCTGGTGCTGCTGAAATGGCTGCTGATCGGCCGTTACAAGCCTCGGGCCGAGCCGATGTGGACGCCGTTCGTCTGGAAGAGCGAGGCCGTGACCAGCCTGTACGAATCCATTGCCGTCCCCAATTTCTTCAATTTCCTGCGGGCCACGCCCTGGCTGCCGCTGGCGTTGCGCTGCATGGGCGCCAGGATCGGCAAGCGGGTGTTCATGGATACCACCGACGTGACCGAGTACGACTGCGTGCTGATCGGGGACGATGCGGTGCTGCACGCCTGGTCCGGACCGCAGACCCACCTGTTCGAGGACCGGGTCATGAAGATCGGCCAGGTCCGCATCGGCAACGGGGTCAATGTCGGCCCGCGCAGCACCATCCTGTACGACACCCGGGTCGAGGACGGCGCGCGCCTGGGGCCGCTGACCCTGGTGCTCAAGGGCGAAAGCATCCCGGCGGGGCAGGCATGGATCGGCAGTCCGGCCACCCCGTGGACACGGCGCTGACGCAACTGGCGCGGGCCAGGCCCGTGCCAGGCCGGCGCGGCGGGGGATAAGACGGTTGGGGCAGGGCGGGCTGCGCTATACTTTGAAGGTTTTGTTGCCGCGCACCATTCATTGCCCGGCCCTTTTCGCCCCGCAGGCCCCAAGCATGCCCTTGCCACCGCCGGATTGTCCTCGCCAGCCGCTGCACACGCGTTCCATACGCGTGCAGTCGTATGCGCGCGATGACGGCAACTGGGATCTGGAAGCCGAACTCATCGACGTCAAAGCCTACGATTTTCCCAAGCGCGACGGCGAGATGTTCAAGGCGGGGCAACCCATCCACCATATGCACCTGCGCATCACCATCGACGGCGATTTCACCATCGTCGCCGCGCAGGCCGTCTATGATGCCGCTCCCTATGGCGAGCATTGCATGGCCATCGAACCCGCATACAACGATCTGATCGGCATGAACCTGCTCAAGGGGTTCCGCCGCCAGGTCAAGGAGCGGTTCGGCCATGTTGAAGGCTGTACGCACATGACCGAGCTGTCGCAGGTGCTTCCCACCGCGGCGGTCCAGACCATGGCCAACCGCCGGCGGCAGGAAAGCAACCCGAACCGGCGTCCATTCCAACTGGACGGCTGCCATGCCCTGAGCACCGGCGGCCCGGTGGTGGCTGAGCACTATCCCAAGTGGTACACCGGGGGTAGCGCTGAGGCATCGGCCGATTCGACCTCCGATTCACCTTCTCTTTCTCATACGTCCTGACAGGTAACACATGAAAATCCACGAGTATCAAGGCAAGGAACTGCTGAAGCAATTTGGCGTCCCCGTGCCGCGCGGGATCCCCGCTCTTTCCGTCGACGAGGCCGTGGCTGCCGCTGAAAAGCTGGGTGGACCGGTTTGGGTCGTCAAGGCACAGATCCACGCGGGCGGCCGCGGCAAGGGCGGCGGCGTCAAGCTGGCGCGCTCGCTGGACGACGTGCGCAAGCTCGCCTCGGAAATCCTGGGCATGCAGCTGATCACGCACCAGACCGGCCCGGAAGGCCAGAAGGTCCGTCGCCTGTACATCGAAGACGGCGCCGACATCCAGAAGGAATACTACGTGTCGCTGGTCACTGACCGCGCCACGCAGAAGGTTGCCTTCATTGCCTCCAGCGAAGGCGGCATGGACATCGAGGAAGTGGCTCACTCCACTCCCGAAAAGATCATCACCGAATACATCGACCCGCTGACCGGCCTGTCCGCCGAGCAAGCCACCAAGATCGCCAACGCGATCGGCCTGCCCGCCGACTCCACCGCGCAAGCCGTGGACGTGTTCCAGAAGCTGTACACCTGCTACATGGACACCGACGCGTCGCTGGTTGAAATCAACCCGCTGAACCGCGACAGCAAGGGCAACATCATCGCCCTGGACGCCAAGTTCAACTTCGACCCCAACGCCCTGTTCCGTCACCCGGAAATCGTCGCCTACCGCGACCTGGACGAAGAAGATCCCGCTGAAATCGAAGCCAGCAAGTTCGACCTGGCCTACATCCAGCTCGACGGCAACATCGGCTGCCTGGTGAACGGCGCCGGTCTGGCCATGGCCACCATGGACACCATCAAGCTGTTCGGCGGCGAGCCGGCCAACTTCCTGGACGTCGGCGGCGGCGCCACGGCCGAGAAGGTCACGGAAGCCTTCAAGATCATGCTCAAGAACAAGAGCGTGAAGGCCATCCTGGTCAACATCTTCGGCGGCATCATGCGCTGCGACGTCATCGCCGAAGGCGTGATCGCTGCTTGCAAGGCCGTCAACCTGAACGTGCCGCTGGTCGTCCGCATGAAGGGCACCAACGAAGAACTCGGCAAGAAGATGCTGGCCGACTCCGGCCTGCCGATCATCAGCGCCGACACGATGGCCGAAGCCGCCACCCGCGTCGTAGCCGCCGTCAAGTAAATATGCCCCCACGCCGCGCCCTCAGGCTTGCTGCCCCTCAAGGGGGCGCTTTGCACCTTGGGGCGGCCCGGCAGTACAAAGAAAATCCAAGGATTCACAAATGTCGATTCTGATCAACAAGGACACCAAGGTCATCACCCAGGGCATCACGGGCAAGACGGGCCAGTTCCACACCCGTATGTGCCGTGAGTACGCCAATGGCAAAGCCGCTTTCGTGGCCGGCGTGAACCCCAAGAAGGCCGGTGAAGACTTCGAAGGCGTGCCGATTTTTGCTTCGGTGAAAGAAGCCAAGGCCGACACCGGCGCGACCGTGTCCGTCATCTACGTGCCGCCGGCTGGCGCTGCCGCCGCCATCTGGGAAGCCGTCGAGGCCGAACTGGATCTGGTGATCTGCATCACCGAAGGCATCCCGGTCCGTGACATGCTGGAAGTCAAGAACCGCATGAAGGCCAAGGGCAGCAAGACCCTGCTGCTGGGCCCGAACTGCCCCGGCCTGATCACCCCGGACGAAATCAAGATCGGCATCATGCCCGGTCACATCCACCGCAAGGGCCGCATCGGCATCGTCAGCCGCTCGGGCACCCTGACGTACGAAGCCGTGGCGCAAGTCACCGAGCTGGGCCTGGGTCAATCCAGCGCCGTGGGCATCGGTGGCGACCCCATCAACGGCCTGAAGCACGTCGACGTCCTGCGCATGTTCAATGACGATCCCGACACCGACGCCGTCATCATGATCGGCGAAATCGGCGGTCCGGACGAAGTCAACGCTGCCGAGTGGGCCAAGGACAACATGAAGAAGCCGGTCGTCGGCTTCATCGCTGGTGTCACCGCCCCTCCCGGAAAGCGCATGGGCCACGCCGGCGCGCTGATCTCCGGCGGTGCCGACACGGCCGACGCCAAGCTGGAAGTCATGGAAGCTTGCGGCATCCGCACGACGCGCAACCCCTCCGAAATGGGCAAGCTGCTCAAGTCGGTGCTGTAAAGCCGGTTGCTTGGCAAAAGGCCCGCTTCGGCGGGCCTTTTTTTCGTCTGCTTACGGTCTCGCCCTAGGGAAATCCCGCGTCCATGATGCGGCCGGTGAAACATACGGAAAGCTGAACGAAACTATAATGAAAGAAATTCCGCACGTACCCAGCAAGAATGCCGTCGGGCTCGCACCAAGACGGTCAGTACGTCTTTTTGTCTTTTTCACCCATTCATTTGGTTTGTCCTAGGGGGATCACGTCCTAGGAAAGAGAGGTATGGAACTCAGTTCAGCGGCATTCTGGTTAGCGTTGCTCCAGATCATTTGGGTCAACATTCTGCTGTCGGGCGATAACGCCGTGGTCATTGCGCTGGCAGCGCGTTCGCTGCCGCCGGCGCAGCAAAAGAAAGCGATCGTGATCGGCTCGGCCGCCGCGATCATCATGCGTATCGTGCTGACGCTGGTTGCCGCCAAGCTGCTGATGCTGCCGTGGCTCAAACTCATCGGCGCGCTGCTGCTGGTCTACATCGGCGTTACGCTGTTGTTGCCGGAAGGCGAAGACGAGGGCGATGGCAAGACGCACGGCAACCTGCTGACCGCAATCCGCACTATCATGATTGCCGACCTGGTCATGAGCCTGGACAACGTGGTGGCCGTCGCGGCCGCTGCGATGGGCGACACGACCTTGCTGGTATTGGGCCTGGCAATCAGTATTCCGTTGGTGATTTTCGGCAGCACGCTGCTGCTCAAGGTCATCGAGCGCTTCCCGCTCATTGTCTGGGTGGGCGCCGCGTTGTTGGGTTTCATCGCCGGCGAATTGCTGGTGGGCGACCCGGCGCTGCAAGAACCGGTGGCTCGTATTGACGCGGCATTGGGCATGACCCAGCACAGCTTCGGGCTGTTGACGGGGGCGCTGGGCGCGTTGCTGGTCCTGGCGATCGGTAAAGTTTTGCTGATTCGCCAGAAAGCTGACTGAAAGCTGAACTACAATAATAAGTTGTTTTGAATTGGCCCGCCGCGCAACGCGTGGCGGGTCGGCCGGCACGGGGCCGGCCTTTCTTTTGATAAATGCCTTCGGGGGTTCAAATTGCTTGAGTTTTTCCAGACGCTGAGTTGGGCAGCGGTATTCCAGATCATTCTTATCGACATCCTGCTCGGCGGCGACAACGCGGTGGTGATCGCGCTGGCCTGCCGCAACCTGGAGCCCAAGCAGCGCATGCAGGGCATCCTGTGGGGCACGGCAGGTGCCATCATCCTGCGCGTCGTGCTGATCGCCTTCGCACTGACCTTGCTGTCGATTCCGTTCCTGAAGGTCGTGGGCGGCCTGCTGCTGGTATGGATCGGCGTCAAGCTGCTGGTGCCCGAGGACGATGCGCATGGCAACGTCAAGGGCGGGACATCCATCGTGTCCGCGATCAAGACCATCATCATCGCTGACTTCGTGATGAGCCTGGACAACGTCATCGCCATTGCCGGCGCCGCCCAGAACGCCCACGCCGACCATCAGATCGGCCTGGTGATCTTCGGCCTGGTCGTCAGCGTGCCCATCATCATCTGGGGCAGCACGCTGGTTCTGAAGCTGATCGACAAGTATCCGCTGGTTGTTACGTTTGGCGCGGCGCTGCTGGGCTGGATCGCGGGCGGCATGCTTATTACCGATGTGGTTGTCGAACGTCAATTCGGTGTTCAGCCCACTACGGTTAAAATCGCTGCAGAAATTATCGGCGCCTTGCTCGTTGTTGTCCTTGGACGGTGGCTGGCAAGCCGCAAAACCGCTTCCAAGGAATCAGCACATGAGTCTGCGTAGATCCGTCGATCCCCAGCAATCCGAGTCGGGCCTGAGCCTGCTTCAGGGCCTGTTCGTGCTGGCCATCCTCGGGGTAGTCGCGACGGTCATCGTCTCCAACTTCGTTTGATGACGCCTCGTGTCACTGCCACAACGCCTGGTCATTGCGACCCGCGCCAGCCGGCTTGCCTTGTGGCAAGCCGAGCATGTGCGCGATCGGCTGCGCACGCTGTACCCAGCGTGCGCGGTTGAACTTCTCACCCTGACGACCCGAGGCGACCAGATCCTCGACCGCACCCTTTCCAAGGTGGGCGGCAAGGGGCTCTTCGTCAAGGAACTCGAAAACGCGTTGCTCGACGGCCGTGCCGATCTGGCCGTGCATTGTCTGAAAGACATGCCGGTCGATCTGCTGGCGCCGTTCGAACTGTGCGCCGTGCTCGACCGCGCGGACCCGCGCGACGCCTTCGTCTCCAACCGCTACGCCACGCTGGCCGATCTGCCGGCCGGCGCCGTGGTGGGCACGTCCAGCCTGCGCCGCGAGTCGCAGATCCGTGCGCGCTATCCGCAGTTGGTGGTCAAACCGCTGCGCGGCAACCTGGACACCCGGCTGGGCAAGCTCGATCGCGGCGAATACGATGCCATCGTGCTGGCCGCCGCCGGCCTGAACCGTCTCAGCCTGACCGACCGCATCCGCTGCCTGCTCGATCCGGCAGATTGCCTGCCAGCGGCCGGGCAGGGCGCGTTGACGATCGAGATCCGTGACGATCGCGACGATCTGCGTGCCTGGCTGGCCCCGCTGAACGACGAGCAGGCCACCCTGTGCTCGCTGGCCGAACGCGCCGTGTCGCGGCGTCTGGGCGGCTCCTGTCAGGTGCCGCTGGCGGCCTATGCCGAAATCTCGGGCGACAGCCTGACCTTGCGTGGCCTGGTGGCCTCGCCGGATGGCACCCGCATGCTGCACGCCGAACGGACCGGCCCGCTGTCCCAGGCGCAGGCCATCGGCGAAGCGGTCGCCGCCGAGCTGTTCGATGCCGGCGCGCAGGCCATACTCGACGAGTTGCTGCAAGACGCTGCTCCCGACTGATGAACAGGGCCGCCGCCGCTCAAGCGCCGCGCGTGGCCGTCCTGACGCGGCCAGCCGGCCGCAACGAGGCGCTGGCCGGCCGTCTGGCCAGCGCTGGCTGGACTGCCTGCATCCTGCCCGCGCTCGACATCCATCCCTTGCCCACACCGGCTGCGGACCTGCCCCGGCCCGCCGACTACGACATGGTCGTGTTTGTCAGCGGCAACGCCGCACGGCTGTACCTGGACCAGCTGGCCCAGGCCGATGGCCCGGCGCCGTGGCCGGGCGGGGTGGTGGCCGCGACCGTCGGTCCGGCCAGCGCCGCGGGCCTGTCGGCATTGCCGGGTTTTGGCGCGAATACAACAGTTCTGCATCCCGGCGTGGACGCCGTCAGCCATGATTCCGAAGCCCTCTGGGACGTACTGCGAGGACTGCCGCGGCTGCCCTCGCGGGTGTTGCTCGTGCGCGGCACGCAGGGCAGGGACTGGCTGGCCGACCAATTACAGGCGCATGGCGTTGCCGTGACACGTCATGCGGCCTATCAGCGCTGCCCCGCGCACTGGGACGAGACCCGGCTCGCCCCCCTGAGACGCTGGGCTGCCGAGGGGGTACGGCCCACCTGGCTCATCACCAGCGGCGAGGGCGCGGATGCCGCGCGCGACGCGCTGCAGGCCGCCGGGCTGGCCTCGTGGTGGGCGGGCTGCGGCTTCGTCCTGACACATCCTTCGCTGGCGCGGCGCGTGCCGCAACCCGCGAATGGCGTGGCTTCGCAAGCAATGGTAAAAATCTGCTTGCCCAACGACGAGTCGATTTTCCAGGCTTTTGTTGCTGCTTGATTCGTTGCATCGGACGGACACCGAATACAATCGCGTCATGACAGACAAGACTCCCGCTACCGATCCGGCCGTTCACGCGGCTGCCCCGGGCGCAAGCGCGCCCGCATCGGCCCCGGCCGATTCCGTCAAGGCCCGTCCGGCCAAGCGCGGCAGTGGCCCGTTGGTCACCGCCCTCATCATCGTCATCCTCCTGGCCGTCGGCCTGGGCTTTGCCCTGTGGAAGCAGCGCACCCAGTTCGTTGCGGCCGGACGCGAGGTCGCCACGCGCCTGGATACGCTGACGGCCGACGTGGCGCAAGCCCGCAAGGACACCCGCGAAGCCCTGGCGTTGGCGCAAGCCCAGGCCGGCCGCCTGGGTGACCTCGAAGAATCCGTGCGCGAAACCCAAAGCCAGTACAACGCGCTGCAGCAGGCCTGGCAGAACTTCAACGACAGCGCCAGCGACGAACTGCTGGCCAACGACGTCGAACGCCTGCTGACCATCGGCAGCCAGCAGTTGCGCCTGGCCGGTAACGTATCCAACGCCATCGTTGCGCTGGAAACCGCGCAATCGCGCCTGGCGCGGGCCGACCGTCCGCGCTTCTCCAGCCTGCAACAAGCGATCAATGGCGACCTGGACCGCCTGCGTGCCGTGTCCACCGTCGATATCCCCGCCCAATCGGCCCGCATCGAGCGCCTGACGGCTCTGGTGAGCAAGGCGCCGTTGCTGGTGCCGGACGCCGCCGCGCCCGGCATCGCCGCGGCCAGCGAGGCCCGTCCCGTGGCCCCGGCCCCGGCGATCGACCCGCAGGCCGACTTGCCCGCCGACGCGCCGTGGTGGCAGCGCTGGCGCGCCGAAGTGGCCTCCTGGCCCGGCCGCGCCGGTTCCGCGCTGGCGCACGAGCTGGGTGGCCTGATCACCATTCAACGTGTCGACGAACCCGCGGCCTTGCTGCTGTCGCCCGAACAGGCCGATCAGGTGCGCGCCACGCTGCGCCAGCGCCTCCTGACCGTGCAACTGTCCATGCTGATGCGCCAGCCCGCCGTCTGGAAGAGCGAGCTCGACAACGTCGGCACCACGCTGTCCAAGTATTTCGACAACCGCTCTCCCGACACCGTTGCCGCCCAGACGCTGGCGCGCGAACTGGCGCAGACCGACATCGCGGTGCGCATGCCTGACGTCTCGGACAGCCTGAACGCCATCGCCGCGCTGCGCGCCGCCGGCTTCAAGAACAGCGATCAGGACTAAGGCCATGCGTACTTGGTTCTGGACTCTGCTGCTTGCCGTCATCGCGGTTGCGTTGGCGGTGGTGTTGCGCTCGCATTCCGGCAACGTGCTGCTGCTGGTCTGGCCGTGGCGCATTTCGATGTCGCTGACGCTCGCCGTGCTGCTGATCGTGGCGGCGTTCGTGGTGCTGTATGTGGGCCTGCGGGTGCTGGCCTGGCTGCTGGCGATTCCGGATCGCGTGCGCGCCTGGCGCGGCAAGCGCGCCCAGGCGCGCGACCACGAGTTGCTCGAACGCGGCTGGATCGGCCTGCTGGAGGGCCGTTACTCGCACGCCGAAAAGGACCTGGTCAAACTGCTCGAGCAGACCAAGGTGCAGACTCGCCGCGTGCTGGCCGCCTTGTCGGCCGCCCGCGCGGCGCATGGACTGGGTGAGTTCGACCGCCGCGACCGTCTGCTGGCTACCGCCCAGGAACACGCCGGCACGGATCCCGGCCTGGTCGAAGCCACGGCCACGGTCTCGGCCGACATGCTGCTGGACCAAGGCCGCGCCGAGCGCGCCCTGGCGGTGCTGTCGCCGCTGGCCGATGGCGGCGCCCGCCACCTGCACACCATGCGTCTGCTGCTGCGCGCCCACACCGCGCTGCATCACGACGAACAGGTCTTCACGCTGGCGCGCGGCCTGCTGCGCCGCAATGCCCTGGCCCGCGCCGAAGGCGATCACCTGATCGATGCCTCGGGCGCTGCGCGCCTGCGCGCCGGCGCCGCCAGCGATGCCTGGCGCGCCATCTGGAAAGACCTGAAGGCCGAAGAACGGCTGCTGCCGGAAATCGCCCTGGCCGGCGCCTCCGCCTTCGAGGCGGCGGGCGAGGCCAACGAGGCCGCCAAGGTGCTCGAAGCCGCCATCGCCGTGAAGTTCAATCCCGCCCTGGTGGCCGCCTATGCCCGCTGCGACGCCGAGCAAGTCTCGCGCCGGCTGGCCAAGGCCGAGACGTGGCTGCAGCAGCGTCCCACCGATCCCGATCTGTTGACGGCCCTGGGCATGCTGTGCCTGAACGGCCAGCTGTGGGGTCAGGCCGAACGCTACCTGTTGCGCAGCCTGTCGCGTCGCAGCGACGCGCAAACCCATGCGTTGCTGGGCAGCCTGTATGACCGGCTGGACCGTCCGGCCGACGCCGTGCGCCACTGGCGCCTGGCCACTGCCGCCAGCATGGCGCTGCCGGTGCTGGCCGCCGATGCGGCGCTGCCGGCCGCCGACACCGGTTCGGACCCGTACCGCCTGGACGCCGAAGGCGGCTACGCGGTGGGTCTGTCGGATGCCGATGCCGATATCGGCGGCGACTATCCCGCGCTGCCGCCTTCGGTTGCGGCCTCGGCGTCAGACTACGTGCTGGATCCGGACGCCCGCGTCAGCAAAGAGCAGCAGGCCCGCGCGCTGGCGCCGGAAGATGCGCCGGTGGTGGGCGGTACGTCCGACATCGACGAATATTTCGACAGCGCCCCGATCCCGGCCGCGGCGTTCGACAGCCCCGTGCCGAGCTACTCGCCTGCGCCGCCCGCGGCGCCGGCAACGCCCAAGCCCGCCGCGCCCGCCGCGCCGGTGCCGACCACCAAGCCGCCGTTCAAGAACGACGGTTCGCTTTGATCCTTTTTCAGTTCAGACCAACAAGGTTTAATCATGAGTCTTGATCGCGTGTCCCCCGGCAAGAAGCTGCCGGAAGACTTCAACGTCATCATCGAAATCCCCATGAACGCCGACCCGGTGAAGTACGAGGTCGACAAGGAATCGGGCGCTATTTTCGTTGACCGCTTCATGCTGACGGCCATGCACTACCCGTGCAACTACGGCTACATCCCGCAGACGCTGTCGGAAGACGGCGACCCCGCCGACGTGCTGGTGCTGACCCCGTTCCCCATTCAGATCGGCGCCGTGGTGCGCTGCCGCGCCATCGGCGTGCTGGAAATGGACGACGAGTCGGGCGGCGACGCCAAGCTCCTGGCCGTGCCGATCGAAAAGCTGTACCCCCCGTACCGCAACATCAAGTCCTACGAAGATCTGCCGGCCGAAGACGTGGCTCGCATCCAGCACTTCTTCGAGCACTACAAGGACCTGGAAAAGGGCAAGTGGGTCAAGGTCAAGGGCTGGAAGGGCGTTGACGCCGCCCACGACGAAATCGTCAAGAGCGCAGAACGCTACAACAAGGCCTGATCAGGCTTTGCGCCGCGCCGGTGTTGCACCGGCCGGCGTCTTCAGGCGGCGCGGCCGCGACGGCATGATGCCGATCGCCGCCGCGCCGTTGTTTTGCGGGCCCAGCAGATTCTGCGACACCTGGGCCGCAGCGGTCTGGATGCGCGCCTGCAGCAGCGCCAGCCGGTCCGGCGGGGTGCGGGATTCGGCGGCGATGAACACCAGGCTGCCCACCACTTTCTGGTCCGGGCTGAAGATGGCCGAGCCGATCCCCATCAGCCCGGGGTCGACCTCGCCGTGCGACACGCATACGCCGGCGGTGCGCAGCCGCTTCAGGTTGGCGCGAAACTCGTCCCAGTCTTCTCCCAGCCCGGCTTCGCGGATTTCGGTCGCGTGCCACAGCATCAGGTTGCGCAACTGGTAGGGCGGCAGATTGGCCAGAATGGGCTTGGCGGTCGCGCCGCGGAACATCGGGAACGGACGGCCGCGCGCGTAGCTGGATTCGATCGAGTTGTCGGTCCAGTAGCGATCCACGCACATGACCTTGTCGCCGTAGTAGCTGCATAGCATCAGGTTGGCATGCAGTTCGTCGCCGGTGGTGCGCATGACCTCGCGGGCCGCGCGCATCAGCGGATCGTGCTGGCGCAGATGCCGGTCCAGTTCGATGATGCGCGACCCCAGCACATAGGCGCCGCCCGCGGTCGGGGCCAGCAGGCCGCTTTCGGTCAGCGACTTGAGATAACGGTAGGCGGTGGCGCGCGAGCACTCCAGATGCGCCATGACGTCCTCCTGGAAGGCGGCGGTGGTGTCGTCGCGGAAAAGATCGAGGATGGACAACATGCGATCAGGAGTGCTCATTGCTGCGGACGCGCCTAGTGAATGTGGAAGCCGCCGTTGACGTCGACCACGATGCCGGTTGAGTAGGAG
Source organism: Achromobacter sp. ASV32 (assembly GCF_016428805.1). GTDB lineage: Bacteria > Pseudomonadota > Gammaproteobacteria > Burkholderiales > Burkholderiaceae_B > Achromobacter. The sequence continues at coordinate 25,209 of NZ_JAELTJ010000026.1, read as the reverse complement.
GACAGATCCGAGGCCAGGAAAAGAATGGCTTGCGCGACCTCGGCCGGTGAGCCGAAGCGTTGCAGCGGAATGCCCTGTTTGAGTTCTTGTTCCCAATTTTCGCCGAATTTGCCGAGCGTCATGTCCGTTTCGATAATGCCCGGCGCCACGCAGTTGGCCCGCACGCCGCGCGGCCCCAGTTCGCGCGCCAGCGCCTTGGTGAAACTGATCACGCCGCCTTTGGAGGCCGCGTAGTGCGAGCCTCCCAGCAAGCCGCCGCCGCGCAGCGCGGCGGTGGACCCCAAATTGACGATGGCCGGCCGCCGATCGCTTTCCAGCAGCCGGGGCAGGGCGGCGCGCGTGACGTTATAGGTGCCCGTCAGGTTCACATCCAGCATGCGGCGGAACTCGTCCTCGGCCAGGTCCCAGATGCGGGTGGCGGCGACGATGCCCGCATTGTTCACCAGCACATCGACCCCGCCCAACGCCTGCGTCGCGCGGGTCACGGCCTGCTCGCACGACGCCATGCTGGCCACGTCGCAGTGCAGGTTGACGCGGCCGCCGGCCAACGCCGGTTCGGCCTCGTCCGGATAGGCATAGTCCAGCACCGCGATGGTGGCGCCTTGCGCCAGGAACTGATGGGCGATGGCGGCGCCGATGCCACGGGGGTTGGCGCCCCCCGTGATGATGGCCCGCTTGCCGGCCAGCAGTTGAGAAGCGCCGTCCGTCATGACTTCACCAGCGGGCAGCCGCCTTGGTTCAGCGGACGGAAGGCCTGCTCGGCGGGAATCTTGCGCACCAGCTTGTAGTAGTCCCAGTCGCGCTTGGATTCGGCCGGCTTTTTCACCTGGAACAGATACAGGTCGCGCATGACGCGGCCGTCTTCGCGGATGCGGCCGTTGTCCGTCATGAAGTCGTTGATCGGGGTTTCATGCATCTTCTTGAGCACCGCTTCGGATCCGTCACTGCCCACCGCCTTGACCGCATTCAGATAGTGCATCGTGGCGCTGTAGTTGCTGGCCTGCACCATCGACGGCATGCGGCCGGTGCGCTTGAAATAGCGCTCGGACCACTGGCGCGCCTTGTCGTCCTGGTCCCAGTAGAACGGTTCGACCAGGTTCAGCCCCTGCGCGTTTTCCAGCCCGACGCTGCGCACGTCAACGATGCTCATGAACAGGGCGGCCACGCGCTGCTTGCTGCCCATGATGCCGAACTCGAACGCCTGCTTGATGCTGTTGATGGTGTCGCCGCTGCCGTTGGCCAGACCGATCACCTGGGCCTTGGACGCCTGTGCCTGCAGCAGGTAGGACGAGAAGTCCGCGCTGGCGATGGGATGGCGCACGCTGCCGACCACCTGGCCGCCCTTGGCCTTGACGACGGCCATGGCGTCGCGTTCCAGCGAATGACCGAAGGCGTAATCGGACGTGATGAAGAACCAGCTCTTGCCACCGTCTTCCATGATGCCGTTGGCCACGCCGGTGGCGTAGGCGTAGGTGTCGTAGGTCCAGTGGATGCCGTTGGGCGAGCAGGCCTTGCCGGTCAGGTCGGCCGAGCCGGCGCTGGTGAAGATCACCACGCGCTTCATCTGGCGAGTCAGGTCCTGCACCGCCAGGGCGATGGCGGAATTAGGCACGTCCAGGATCAGGTCGACTTTCTCGTTCTCGTACCAGCGGCGCGCGATGGATACGCCGATGTCCACCTTGTTCTGGTGGTCGGCCGACACCACTTCGATGGGCTTGCCCAGCACGGTGCCGCCGAAATCCTCTACGGCCATCTTCACGGCCTCGACGCCGAACTTGCCGGACAGGTCGGCCATCATGCCGGACTGGTCGCCCAGCACGCCGATCTTCACGACGTCGTCCGACACCTGGGCGTGGGCCGACAGCGAAACCGCGCCCAGCGCGCAGGCGGCCAGGCAGAGCTTGAAACGGGTCTTCATGGTTTGTCTCCTTGGGGGCTTATGTCTTGTCGCGCGCAGCCCTGTGCCGGGCGGTCGCGCGGATGCTGCCGGTGCGGCGCCTATTCCAGCTTCTGGCCGGCGAAGGCGTCGATGAACAGATTGGGTTTCAGAAAGAAGCTCAGCACCAGCGCGCCGTGTGGCGCGCGCGCCACGTGCTGGTTGCCGCGCGGACGCCAGACGTAGTCGCCCGCCCGCACTTCGCCTTCGGCATCGACGATGGAGCCTTCCAGCACATAGGTCTGTTCGACCTCGACATGCTCGTGCAGCGGCAACTCGGTGCCGGGCTGCCAACGGAACAGGGCCGTCAACAGACCGGTTTCCTTGTCCTGCATCAGCACCTTCATATCGATGCCCTCCACCTGCGTGGGTTTCCAAGGCAATTCATCGACTTTCAGAAAGCGCGAGGCCAGTGGCGGCAGCGCATTGGCTGCAGGGCAGCCGGGGGTTTCAAGGGCCATGATGTCTCCTAGCCTGAACTCGTTATGGAAGATAAGCAAAGAATCTTGTTATTGAGTGTTTGAAAATAGTCGCGTATATTGAGATTTATGTCAATCCTGTTTTCAGCTTAGGAAAGCAGGAGACGACACAGGCCGGACCCAGAGATCCGGTGCATATAAAACAAGGAGACACGCTTGAAACAGGACTATCTGGGCCAGACCTTCGGGCTGGCCGGACGCACCGCGCTGGTGACGGGGGCGGCGCGCGGCTTGGGCTACGCGATCGCGTCCGGCTTGGGCCGGGCGGGCGCACAACTGGTGATCAACGACCTGTCGCAGGCCGCTTGCGACGCCGCTTGCGCGCAGTTGGCCCAGGCGGGCATCACGGCGCGCAGCGCCGTGTTCGACGTCGCCGACGGCGCCGCCGTGGCTCAGGCCGTGGCGCAATTGGAAGCCGATGGGGTGCGGATCGACGTACTGGTCAGCAACGCAGGTAACCAGAACCGCAAGCCGGTGGTCGAGATGACACCGGCCGAGTGGCAGGCCTTGCAGAATGTGCATGTCAATGGTGCGTTTCACTGTGCCCGGGCCGTTCTGCCCGCCATGGCCGCCCGCGGTTTTGGCCGCATCGTGCTGATGTCGTCCGTCGCCGGACAGGCCACTATGCCCAACATCGCGGCCTATGCCACGGCCAAAGGCGCGATTGCCGCCTTCACCCGCGCGCTGGCCGTGGAATACGGCGCCAGCGGCATCACCTGCAATGCACTGGCCCCGGGCTTCGTGCGCACCGATTTCACGCAGGGGTTGCAGGACAACCCCCAATTCCAGTCGTTCCTGGCGACGGCCGTGCCCACCGGGCGGTGGGCCACGCCGGAAGACGTCGCGCCAGCCGTGGTCTACCTGGCCTCGCCGGGCGCATCCTTCGTCAATGGCCACGTGCTGGCCATCGACGGCGGCCTGCTGGCCCGCATGTAGGAGACGCGCCATGAGCACCCAAGCGGTTCTGTCCGCCCAGGGGTTGGTCAAGCGGTTCGGCGGCTTCAATGCCGTCGACGGCGTGTCCCTGGCCCTGCGGGAAGGTTCCATCCATGCCTTGATCGGCCCCAACGGCGCCGGTAAGACCACCTGCTTCAACCTGTTGACCAAGTTCCTGGCGCCCGACCAGGGCGTTATCCGCTACCGCGGCCGCGACATCACGGCGCTGGCGCCGGAACAGATCGCGCGGCTGGGCATCGTCCGTTCATTCCAGATCTCCGCGGTGTTCCTCGGACTGACCGTGCTGCAGAACATGCGCGTGGCGTTGATGCGCCAGCATGGCGATGGCCTGCGCTTCTGGCGCAGCCGGCGCAGCGTGGATCGCCTGAACGATCAAGGGATGGCGCTGCTGCAGGCCGTGGGCCTGGACGGCCTGGCCGACACCACGGCCGCCTTGCTGCCCTATGGCCGCAAGCGTGCGCTGGAAATCGCGATGACGCTGGCGTTGGAACCCGAGGTGATGCTGCTGGACGAGCCGATGGCGGGCCTGGGTCAGGAGGACGTAGCCCGCATTGCGGCGCTGATCCGCCGGGTGTCAGCCAACCGCAGCATCCTGATGGTCGAACACAACCTGTCGGTGGTGGCCGACCTGTCCGACACCATCACGGTCCTGGCGCGCGGCGCGGTCCTGGCACAGGGCGACTACGCCACGGTCTCGCGCGACGAGCGCGTCATCACCGCCTACATGGGCGCGGACGAAGGAGAGGGCTGATGCTGGCGATCAAGGACCTCAACGCCTGGTATGGCGAATCCCATGTGCTGCACGGCGTGGACATCGATGTGCAACGCGGCGAACTGGTGACCATCCTGGGCCGCAACGGCGCGGGCAAGACCACTACGCTGCGGGCCATCATGGGCATTTTGGACAAGCGCCGCGGCTCGATCCGCCTGAACGGCCAGGAAACGGTGGGCATGGCGCCGCACCGCATTCCGCGGCTGGGCGTGGTGTATTGCCCGGAAGAGCGGGCCGTGTTTCGCAGCCTGAACGTGACCGAGAACCTGATGCTGCCGCCGCGCCTGGCCGACGGCGGCATGTCGCTGGACGAAATCTATGCCTTGTTCCCCAATCTGCGCGAACGCAGTGCCAGCTCGGGCGGCAATCTGTCGGGCGGCGAGCAGCAGATGTTGGCGATCGCCCGCATCCTGCGCACCGGCGCGCAGCTGATCCTGCTGGACGAACCGACCGAAGGCCTGGCGCCGGTGATCGTGCAGCAGATCGGGCAGGCCATCCGCACGCTCAAGGAGCGCGGCTTCACCATTGTGCTGGTCGAGCAGAACTTCCGCTTCGCCACCAAGGTGGCCGACCGCCACTACGTGATGGAGCATGGCTGCGTGGTCGACCAGTTGTCGGCGCAAGAGGCGCGCAATGATCCCGCCCGGATCGCGCGCCGCCTGGGTGTCTGAGGGGAGAATCCTGTGTTCGAAATATTCGGCGTGCCGTCCACGGCACTATTCGGCCAGCTCCTGCTCGGCCTGATCAACGGCTCTTTCTACGCCTTGCTCTCGATCGGGCTGGCGGTGATTTTCGGCCTGTTGAACATCATCAATTTCGCCCATGGCGCTCAGTACACCGCGGGCGCGTTCCTGGCCTGGATGTTGCTGAACTACCTGGGTGTGAACTACTGGGCGGCGCTGGTACTGGTGCCGCTGATCATGGCGGGCTTCGCCATCGTGACCGAGCGTCTGCTGATTTCACGCACCTACCGCATGGATCACCTGTACGGGTTGCTGCTGACCTTCGGCCTGGCCCTGCTGATCGAAGGCGGCTTGCGCCAGGCCTATGGCGTGTCGGGGCTGCCCTACAGCATTCCCAAGGCGCTCTCGGGCGGCGTCAACCTGGGCTTCATGTTCCTGCCCTGGTATCGCGGCTGGGCGGTGGTGGTGTCGCTGGTGCTGTGCCTGGCGGTCTGGGTGCTGATCGAAAAGACGCGGGTGGGCGCCATGCTGCGCGCGGCCACCGAGAACCCGACCATCGTGCGCTCGTTCGGCATCAACGTGCCGCTGCTGATCACGCTGACCTACGCGCTGGGCGTGGCGCTGGCGTCGGTGGCCGGCGTGATCGCCGCCCCCATCTATCAGGTCAGCCCCATGATGGGGTCCAACCTGGTGGTGGTGGTCTTTGCCGTGGTGGTGATCGGCGGCATGGGCTCCATCATGGGGGCCATCGTCAGCGGCTTCGGGCTGGGCATCATCGAAGGCCTGACCAAGGTGTTCTATCCCGAAGCGGCCAACCTGGCGATCTTCATCATCATGGTGCTGGTGCTGCTGTGCAAGCCCGCGGGCCTGTTCGGCAAACCGTTGCAGGTGCAGAACGTGCTGGCGGCCGAGGCCACGCGCCAGCCGGTGCAGCTGAGCCGCCGCGCCATGCGGGCGAGCATGGCGGTCCTGGCGCTGGTGGCGCTGGCCGCGCCGTGGTTCGTCTATCCGACGTTCCTGATGAAGGTGCTGTGCTTTGCCCTGTTCGCCGCCGCCTTCAACCTGCTGGTGGGGTATGTCGGGCTGCTGTCGTTCGGCCATGCCGCCTTCTTTGGCGCGGCGGCCTATGCCACCGGCATCGTCATGAAGCTGCTGGGCGCCACGCCAGAGCTGGGGCTGCTGGCCGGGGTGTTGACCGGGGGCCTGCTGGGGCTGGCCTTCGGCGCCATTGCCATCCGTCGCCAGGGCATCTACTTCGCCATGATCACGCTGGCGCTGTCGCAACTGGTGTACTTCATCGCGGTGCAGGCGGGCTTTACCGGCGGCGAAGACGGTTTGCAGAGCGTGCCGCGCGGCAAGCTGTTCGGCCTGATCGACCTGGAAGGCGTGATGCCGATGTACTACTTCACGCTGGCGGTGTTCGCGCTGGGCTATGCCTTCGTGCTGCGGGTACTGAATTCGCCCTTTGGCGAGGTCATCCGCTCGGTGCGCGACAACGAGCAGCGCGCCCGCTCCCTGGGGTATTCCACCTCGCGCTACAAGCTGCTGGCCTTTACGTTGTCGGCCTCGGTGGCGGGGCTGGCCGGGGGGCTGAAAGTGCTAGTGTTCGGCGTGGCCTCGCTGACCGACGTGCACTGGCACGCCAACGGCGAGGTGGTGCTGATGGCCCTGCTGGGCGGCATCGGCACCGTGTTCGGGCCGCTGGCGGGCGCTTTCACCTTCGTGTCGCTGCAGAATTACCTGGCGCCGCTGGGGTCCTGGGTGCTGATCGTCCAGGGCGCGATCTTCGTACTGTGCGTCCTGCTGCTGCGCGACGGCATCATGGGCCTGGTGTCCCGGGCCTGGCTGGCCATGTTCCCTGCGAAAAAGGAATCCTGATGTTCTTGCATATCGTGATGCTGCAATTGTCCGGCGCGGCCGACGCGCGCTTCCATGCCCACGTGCAGGCCTATTGCGACCGCATCCTGGCCGAATGCGACGGCGTGGCCAGCTACGCCTTCCGGCACAACCAGGCCAGCCGTTCTGACGGCCTGACCCATGCCGTGGTGGCGGCGTTCGCGGACGCCGCCGCCCACGACCGCTACCAGGTGTCGCCCGCCCATCAGGAAATGAAGGCCTATATGGCCGGTTACATCGAACGCCTGGTGGTGTTTGACGGCGAAATCCCTACAATTTCCTGAAACCCCGCGCCCGGCGCCCGCGCGGCTGCCTTTTCGTGCCGACCGTCCCGTGTCTCGCGGAAAGGGATAAACTCGCGGATGATTTTTGCCACCGGGCTGCCTCACTCGTCATAGGTTGATAGACCATGGACTACGTATTGCCCCCCTCGCCGCAGACCGCGGTTCCCGTTGCCGGCAGCGCCGCGCTGTTCCCCGTGCGCCGCGTCTACTGCGTCGGCCGTAACTATGCCGAGCACGCCAAGGAAATGGGCTTCACCGGCCGTGAAGATCCGTTCTTCTTCTGCAAGCCCGCCGACGCGGTGCTGAGCGTGGCCGACGGCGAAACGGGCAAGATGCCGTACCCGCCCAAGACCTCCAACCTGCACTACGAAATGGAGCTGGTCGTGGTGCTGGGCAAGGGCGGCCGTGACATTCCGGTCGAAGAGGCCAACGATTGCGTCTGGGGCTATGCCCTGGGCCTGGACATGACCCGCCGCGACCTGCAAGGCGAAATGAAGAAGCAGGGCCGCCCCTGGGAAGTGGGCAAGGCCTTTGATCTGTCGGCCCCGCTCGGCCCGATCCACCCGCGCAGCGTGGTCGGCACCCTGGACAAGGGCGCGATCTGGCTCGATGTGAATGGCCAGCGCAAGCAGGTCAGCGACATCTCCCAGATGATCTGGAACGTGCCGGAAAGCATCGCCTACCTGTCGACCCTGTTCGAATTGCAGCCGGGCGACATCATCTTCACGGGCACCCCCGAAGGCGTGGGCGCGGTCGTGCAGGGCGATGTGATCACCGGCGGGGTCGACGGCCTGGGCGAACTGCGCGTCCAAATCGTTTAAAGTACGCCCCGGATCTGTTTTCTCACTTCAGGAGCGCCAGCATGCGCAGCAAGATCGTGCTGACTGCCTTCGTCGTGTTCGGCTTCGTGCTCGCCGGTTGCAATACCGTCGCAGGCATGGGCAAAGACATGTCGCGGGCCGGCAACGCCATTACCAACGCCGCGGACAAGTAATCGTCCGCAGCGGGCATGAAAAAACCCCTTGATTGCTCAAGGGGTTTTTTCTTTGGTGTACACAAGCGCGTTTGGCCGCCCGGCCGCCCCAAAAGGGGAAACAACCCCTTGGGAGGCAGTTGGCCCACGGCCGAGGGCCGTTGTAGCGACTACAAAACGTCTCCGGCGTAGTCGGCCAGGCGCGAGCGCTCGCCGCGTTGCAAGGTGACGTGGCCCGAATGCGGCCAGCCCTTGAAGCGGTCGACCACGAACGTCAGGCCCGAACTGCCTTCGGTCAGGTAGGGCGTATCGATCTGGGCGACGTTGCCCAGGCAGATCACCTTGGTGCCGGGGCCTGCGCGGGTCACCAGCGTCTTCATCTGCTTGGGCGTCAGGTTCTGAGCCTCGTCGATGATCAGGTACTTGTTCAGGAAGGTCCGGCCGCGCATGAAGTTCAGGGACTTGACCTTGATGCGCGAACGGATCAGGTCCATGGTGGCGGCGCGCCCCCAATCCCCGTTGCCTTCGCCTTCGCCCATGTTCAGGACATCCAGGTTGTCTTCCAGCGCGCCCATCCAGGGCAGCATCTTTTCCTCTTCGGTGCCGGGCAGGAAGCCGATGTCTTCACCGACGGGCACCGTGACGCGGGTCATGATGATTTCGGTATAGCGCTTGGTTTCCAGCACCTGCGTGATGCCCGCCGCCAGCGCCAGCAGCGTCTTGCCCGTGCCCGCCTGCCCCAGCAGCGACACGAAGTCGCATTCGGGGTTCATCAGCAGGTTCATGGCGAAGTTCTGCTCGCGGTTGCGCGCCGTGATGCCCCAGACGTTGTTCTTGCCGTGGGTGTAGTCGCGCAGCGTCGCCAGCACCGCCATCTTGCCGCTGACTTCGCGCACCTGGGCATACAGGGGCATCTGGCCTTCGAAGTAGACGAACTGGTTGACCACGAACTGCGAACACAGCGGGCCGTGGATGCGGTAGAACGTGGTGCCGCCCTGCTGCCAGGATTCCACGTCCTTGCCGTGCTTGTTCCAGAAGTCCTCGGGCAGCTGCATCACGCCCGAGTACATCAGGTCCGAGTCTTCCAGGACGTGGTCGTTGAAGTAGTCTTCCGCGGCCATGCCCAGCGCGCGCGCCTTCAGGCGCATGTTGATGTCCTTGGACACCAGGACGACTTCGCGCTGGGGGTACTTTTCCTGCAGGGCCCGCACCACGCCCAGGATCTGGTTGTCGGCCTTGCCCATGGGCAGGTCCGAAGGCAGGGTGCTGTGGATGGCCGTGGTCTGGAACAACAGGCGGCCGGTGGCGTCCTTGTTGCCCAGCTTGGCCAGTTCCAGCCCGTCATCCAGCTGGGTCGTGTCCTGCACCAGGGCGTCGAGCGACCGGCTGACCTGGCGGGCGTTGCGCGCCACTTCCGACATGCCCTTTTTCTGGTGGTCCAGCTCTTCGAGCGTCATCATCGGCAGGAAGATGTCGTGCTCTTCGAAGCGGAACAGCGAACTGGGGTCGTGCAGCAGCACGTTGGTGTCCAGCACGAACAGCTTGCGCGGCTCGTTCTGGGCACGGGCCTTGCCGCGCTTGGCGGGCGCCGCGGCCGTCTTGGCCGGACGGGTCTGCGCGCTGGGCGCCGGCGTGGCCGGCGGCGGGGGAGGCACCTGGCGGGCGGGCGCCGGAATCTGCGCCTTGCGGGCCGGGCTGGTCATGCCTTCGAGTTCGGGCTGCATCAGCAGCTCGTCTTCGTCGTCCTCGGCCAAGGCGGCCTGGGTGTTGGACCGCGCAGCGGCAGTCTTGGGGGTGCGGGCCTGCGCCCGGGCGGTTTCGCCCGAGGGGAAGGTCAGGATGGCTGCGGGGCGGGTAGGCAACTTCGGAAGCGGCATATGCGTCACTCTCCAGTATGGGCCGGCTATAGCGCCTGACGGGTATTCCTGTGCACGGCTAACCGATGCTTTTTGCGGCCTGCAGGACTTCCTTGGCGTGGTTCGGGACCTTCACCCCGCGCCACTCCTGCACCAGCACGCCATAGGCATCGATCAAAAAGGTGCTGCGCTCGATGCCGCGCACCTGCTTGCCGTACATGTTCTTCTGCTTGATGACGCCGTACAGATTGCAGACGGTTTCGTCGGCGTCGGAGATGAGAGGGAAAGGAAGCTCGTACTTGGCCTTGAAGTTCTCGTGCGATTTCAGCGAGTCGCGCGAGATTCCGACCACCACGGCGCTGGCCGACAGGAACTCGGCGTGCAGGTCGCGGAAATCCTGGCTTTCGGTGGTGCAGCCAGGCGTGTTGTCCTTGGGGTAGAAGTACAGGATCACGGCGCGGCCCTGGCATTGTTCCAGGCTGATCGGACCAATGGTGCTTTCAGCGGTGAACAGGGGGGCGGGTTTGCCTATGCTCGGCGTCATGTCTGGGAATCTCCGTTGGGGGGGATGAGGGCGACGACCACGCGCCGGCCCTCCGCCATCAGGATGTTGTAGGTACGGGAGGCGGCGTGGGTGTCCATTATTTCCACGCCGATGCCCGCCGCCAACAGGGGACGCAGCACTTCGGGACGCAGGAACTGTTGCCGGGCGCCCGTGCCCACCAGCAGCACTTCGGGCGCATTGGCCGGGCGGCTGGGGGTGGCTTCGGGTTCGTCCAGGAAAGCCAGGGGGTCACGGACGGGCTCGGACAATCCGGCCGCCTGATGCAAGAGGGGGGAGGTGATGTCGGCCGGCGACTCTACGGGCCAATGGGTAACTTCGCCTTCGGGGCCAAAAGCGACCGAGGAGGAAAAACGTACCTGGTTGACCTCGATATAGCCATCACCATAGGCGGTGACGGTGTTCAGAGCGGCCGTCGCAGGATCGGTATGCAGCTTCAATAAATACTCCGGCTTTATGCGTCTGATAATACCGCATCAGCATGGCGGTATGTTGCGCTGAATCCACTGGGGAAATAGGGCCTTTTCAGCCCCATTTGCCGCCCAGGCGTCCTTGCGCTAGATTACAGGGTTTTGTTGCGCTGCAATCGTTTGCCGGCGCGGCTTTTGAGCCCGTTTCCCCTTTGCGCCTTCGCGCCCTGGTTTTTTGCCCCTTCGCCCCTAAGGATTCCCATCATGAGGAAGTTCTCTCGCATTGAGCGTTTGCCCCCGTACGTTTTCAACATTACCGGCGAGCTCAAGATGGCGGCCCGTAGGCGCGGCGAGGACATCATCGACATGTCGATGGGCAATCCGGACGGCGCCACCCCCAAGCACATCGTCGACAAGATGGTCGAGGCCACCATGCGCCCGACCACCCACGGCTATTCGGTGTCCAAGGGCATCCCGCGTCTGCGCAAGGCGATCTGTGACTGGTACCAGCGCCGGTACGCGGTGGAGTTCGACCCCGATTCCGAAGCCATTGTCACCATCGGTTCGAAGGAAGGCCTGGCCCACCTGATGCTGGCCACCCTGGACCGCGGCGACACGGTGCTGGTGCCCAACCCCAGCTACCCCATCCATATCTATGGCGCCGTGATCGCCGGCGCCAACATCCGCTCCGTGCGCATGACGCCGGGGGTGGACTTCTTCGAGGAACTCGAGCGCGCCGTGCGCGAGTCGATCCCCAAGCCCAAGATGATGGTGCTGGGCTTTCCCAGCAATCCCACCGCCCAGTGCGTCGACCTGTCGTTCTTCGAACGCGTGGTGGCGCTGGCCAAGGAACACGATATCCTGGTGGTGCACGACCTGGCCTACGCCGACATCACCTTCGACGGCTACGTTGCGCCTTCGATCATGCAAGTGCCCGGCGCGCGCGATGTCGCGGTCGAGTTCTTCACCATGAGCAAAAGCTACAACATGGCGGGCTGGCGCATCGGCTACATGGTCGGCAACCGCGAGCTGGTCAACGCGCTGGCGCGTATCAAGAGCTATCACGACTACGGTACGTTCACGCCGATCCAGGTGGCCTCCATCGCCGCCCTGGACGGCCCGCAGGACTGCGTGAACGAGATCGTGGCGCAGTACCAAAGCCGCCGCGACGTGCTCGTGCGCGGTCTGCATGAAGCAGGTTGGAATGTGGAAATTCCCAAGGCGTCCATGTACATCTGGGCGCAGATCCCCGAACCCTACAGGGCGATGGGCTCTTTGGAATTTGCCAAGCGTGTCCTGTCGGATGCGAAAGTGGCCGTGTCCCCCGGGATCGGCTTCGGCGAGTATGGCGACGAATACGTGCGCTTCGCTCTTATCGAAAACGAGCAGCGCACCCGCCAGGCGGTGCGCGGCATCAAGGATATGTTCCGCAAGGACGGTCTGCTGAAGTAGGGCCCCCGGTAGGGGTCCCCCCGTAGCGCTGCGCGCTTCCCCTCAGGGGGCATGCTGGCGGACCGGCGGAGCCGGATCCGCGGCATCCCGATCGGGGGCCGAGCCTGTTGACCGCACCTGTTTCTTGCGTGAGCAATTTGGAGAAATGAAATGAATTCCCCTCAACGCCCGCCCGCCGAGGGCGCCGCGATGAATCCCATGAAAGTGGGCCTGCTCGGTCTGGGCGTGGTTGGCGGCGGCACCTGGACCGTGCTGTCGCGCAATGCGGAAGAGATCGCGCGCCGCGCGGGCCGCCGCATTGAAGTCACCCGCGCCGCCGTGCGCGACGTGGCCAAGGCGCGCGCCCGCGTCGGCGACGCGCTGCGGGTCGATACCGATGTGCACGCACTGGTGCGCGATCCCGACATCGACATCGTCGTCGAGCTGATCGGTGGCGACACCCTCGCGCTTGAGCTGGTGCTCGAAGCCATCGCCAACGGCAAGCACGTGGTCACGGCCAACAAGGCCCTGCTGGCCAAGCATGGCAACGAGATCTTCGCCGCGGCGTCCGAGCGCGGGGTGATGGTGGCGTTCGAGGCCGCGGTGGCTGGCGGCATCCCCATCATCAAGGCCATTCGCGAAGGCCTGACCGCCAACCGCATCCAGTGGGTGGCCGGCATCATCAACGGCACCACCAATTTCATCCTGTCCGAAATGCGTTCGCGCGGCCTGCCGTTTGCCGACGTGCTGGCCGAGGCCCAGCGCCTGGGCTACGCCGAAGCCGATCCCACGTTCGACGTGGAAGGCGTGGACGCCGCGCACAAGCTGACCCTGTTGGCCTCGCTGGCCTTCGGCGTGCCGGTCCAGTTCGACCGTGCCTACATCGAAGGCATCTCGCAACTGGCCGCCGAAGACATCGAGCACGCCGAACGCCTGGGCTATCGCATCAAGCTGCTGGGCATCACCAAGCGCCGTCCCGACGGCATCGAGCTGCGCGTGCATCCGGCGCTGGTGCCGGCCGAGCGCCTGCTGGCCAACGTCGAAGGCGCGATGAACGCGGTGCTGGTCAAGGGCGATGCCGTCGGCCCCACGCTGTATTACGGCCAGGGCGCGGGCGAAGAGCCCACCGCCTCGGCCGTGGTGGCCGATCTGGTCGACGTGACCCGCCTGCATACGGCGGATCCCGGCAACCGCGTGCCGCACCTGGCCTTCCAGCCGGACGCCATGTCCGACACGCCGATCCTGTCGATCGAACAGGTCAGCACGTCGTACTACCTGCGCCTGCGCGTGGACGACCAGCCGGGCGTGCTGGCCGATATCGCCCGCATCCTGGCCGACCGCTCGATCTCGATCGGGTCGATGATCCAGCAGCCCTCGCACATCGGCGGCGCGGACATCATCTTCCTGACGCACGAAGCGGTGGAAGGCAACGTCAATCAAGCCATCGAGCGCATCGAGGCCTTGCCGTTCGTCCGGTCCAAGGTCACGCGCCTGCGTGTGGAACACCTGGCATGAGACATTCCCACCCCCGAGGCGCCTGCGGTGCGTCCCCCTCAAGGGGGCGCCGACAGCGGCCCGGCTCGGGTGGGATGCGGTGCATTGTGGAGTCAACGATATGAAATACATTTCCACCCGGGGGGGCATGGCGCCCCAGCCGTTCTCCGACATCCTGCTCGAAGGGCTGGCGCCGGATGGCGGCCTGGCCGTGCCGGAACAACTGCCCCGGATCTCGGCGGAAACGCTCGAGTCCTGGCGCGGCCTGCCGTATGCCGACCTGGCGTTCGAGGTCCTGTCGCGGTTCGCCACCGACATCCCGGCCGACGATCTGCGCCGCCTGACCCGCGCCGCCTACACCTCGCAGATCTTCAATAGCGAAGACATCGTCCCGCTGCGTCCGCTGGACAACGGCCTGTCGCTGCTGGGCCTGTCCGAGGGGCCGACCCTGGCCTTCAAGGACATGGCCATGCAGTTCCTGGGCCAGGTGTTCGAATACGTGCTCACCCAGCGCAACACCACGCTCAACATCGTGGGAGCGACGTCGGGCGACACCGGTTCGGCCGCCGAATACGCCCTGCGCGGCAAGCGCGGCGTGGCCGTGTTCATGCTGTCGCCGCACGGCCGCATGAGCGCGTTCCAGCGCGCCCAGATGTATTCGCTGCAAGACGAGAACATCCACAACATCGCCGTGCGTGGCGTGTTCGACGAGGCCCAGGACATCGTCAAGGCCCTGGCCAGCGACCTGGCCTTCAAGTCCAAGTACCGCCTGGGCGCGGTCAACTCCATCAACTGGGCGCGCATCGCCGCCCAGGTGGTGTACTACTTCCACGGCTGGTTGCGCGCCACCGAAAAGCCGGGTCAGCAGGTGTCGTTCGCGGTGCCCTCGGGCAACTTCGGCAACATCCTGTCCGGCCATATTGCGCGCAGCATGGGCCTGCCCGTGCGTCGTCTGGTGCTGGCCACCAACGAGAACAACGTGCTGGAAGAATTCTTCCGCACCGGCGTCTATCGTCCGCGTCCCGCCGAGCAGACCTACGCCACCTCCAGCCCGTCGATGGACATCTCGCGCGCCTCGAACTTCGAGCGCTTCGTCTTCGACCTGGTTGGCCGCGATGCCGCCCGTGTCAAGGCACTGTGGTCGGACCTGGCGCGCGATGGTTTCTTCGACCTGTCGGCCCTGAAGCCGCAGTTCGAGGAACGCTACGGCTTCGTCTCGGGCGCCAGCTCGCACGAAGATCGCCTGGCGACAATCCGCTCGCTGTACGACCAGACCGGCGTGCTGGTCGATCCGCATACCGCCGACGGCGTCAAGGTCGCGCGCGACCACGTCGAGCCGGGCGTACCGATGCTGGTGCTGGAAACCGCCTTGCCGGCCAAGTTCTCGGAAACCATCGAAGCTGCGCTGGGCCGCCCGGCCACGCCCCCGGGCAACCTGGCCAATCTGGAATCCCTGCCGCAACGGGTCGAGATCATGGACTGCGATCTTTCCGCCGTGCGCCGCTACATCGAGGCGCACGCCAAGGTGTAAAGGCTGCTTGCGGATGTATTGGGTTGCAACCCCTCGCCGGTGTAGGCCGCGAGGGGTTTTTTACGTTCTTACGCACTTTGGCCACAACCCGTCACTTTTTAAACGCGATGATCCGATACAGTGATTCCACCTTTCACACTCGGAGAACACGCCCATGAACCTGAAGACCATGACGTTGGCCCTGGTGGTGACCGGAGTAGGGGTGCTGGCCGGATGCTCGTCGCCCTCGGTCATTCAGCAACGGGACGGGACCTCGACCGTTACGCCTGATGCGCCCAGCTACGACAAGAAGTCGGGCATGTACGAATACGACAAGGACGGCAAGAAAGTCCAGATCAACAAGGACGACGTGAAGTCCATCGAAGAGATCAAGTAAGCGCGGCGCCTGTCCGCCATGCAAAAAGCCCGGCCTAGGCCGGGCTTTTTGCTGCGTGCTTCTTATCCGTGCAGGCCCTACTTGGCCTGGGCTGCGGCCTCGGCGTGGTAGCGGCCCACGCGTTCGACTTCATTCTTCGAACCCAGGATGACGCTCACGCGCTGGTGCAGCTTGTCGGGCTGGATGTCCATGATGCGCTGTTCGCCGTTGATCGACGCGCCGCCGGCCTGCTCGATGAGAAAGCTCATGGGATTGGCTTCGTACATCAGGCGCAGCTTGCCGGCCTTGCCCGGCTCGCGCGCATCCCAGGGGTACATGAAGATGCCGCCGCGGGTCAGGATGCGATGCACGTCCGCCACCATCGATGCGATCCAGCGCATGTTGTAGTCCTTGCCCAGGGGGCCGGTGGTGCCGGCCAGGCAGTCGTCGACATAGCGCTTGACCGGGGCGGCCCAGTGGCGCATGTTGGACATGTTGATCGCGAATTCCTTGGTGTCTTCCGGCACCCGGATGTTCTCGTGCGTCAGCACCCACGAGCCCATCTCGCGGTCCAGCGTGAAACCCACCACGCCGTTGCCGATGGTCAGCACCAGCATGGTCTGCGGGCCGTACACGGCATAGCCCGCCACTACCTGCTTGTTGCCCGGCTGCAGGAAGTCGGCTTCGCAGACGGGGGCGCCCGACACATTGTGCGGCGCTTGCAGCACCGAGAAAATGGTGCCGATCGACACGTTCACGTCGATGTTGGACGAGCCGTCCAGGGGATCGAACAGCAACAGGTATTCGCCCTTGGGGTAGCGGTTCGGGATCAGATGGATGGTTTCCATTTCTTCCGAGGCCATGGCCGCCAGGTGGCCACCCCATTCGTTGGCTTCGAGCAGGATTTCGTTGGACAGCACGTCCAGCTTCTTCTGGACTTCGCCTTGCACGTTCTCGCTTTCCAGGCTGCCCAGGACGCCGCCCAGGGCGCCCTTGCTGACGGCATGGCTGATCGCCTTGCAGGCGCGCGCCACGACCTCGATGAGCAGCCGCACTTCGGGGGCCAGGGCCTGGGCGGAGCGTTGCTGCTCCACCAGATATTGGGTAAGTGTTTTACGTTTCAAAAGGTTCTCCCTATGCTGCGAATTCTAATGCCTTGGATACGATTTCCTGGACGTTGCGCGACAGGCCTGCGTGCGCGCGCACCTGCTGCAGGGCCGCCTGCATGGGGCTGCGCAAGGCGGGCACGAAGCGCGACCAGTTGTCCAGCGCGCGCGCCAGGCGGGCGGCGATTTCCGGATTCAGCGCGTCCAGGGCCAACACCTGCTCGGCCCAGAAGGCGTAGCCGGTGCCATCGGGGTGATGCATGCCGCGGGCGTTGTTCAGGCAGAACTGGAACACCAGCGCGCGGGCGCGGTTCGGATTGCGCAGCGTGAACGCGGGATGCGTCATCAGTTCGCGCGCGGTCTGCACCGTGGTGTAGCGGGCCGCGGCCTGCAGGGCGAACCACTTGTCCACCACCAGCGCGTTGTCCTGCCACTTGTCGTAGAACGCCGCCAGCGCCTGCTGCGGGAATTCGCCCTGGCCGTAGTTGATCAGGGCCGACAGCGCCGCCATGCTGTCGGTCATGTTGCCGGCGCGTTCGTATTGCTGTTCGGCCAGGCGCTGCGCCTCGTGTTCGCCGGCGGCCATCAGGTGGCTCAGCGCGAGGTTCTTCAGGGCGCGCTTGCCCGCGGGCACCGGCGCGGGGCTGTATTCGCCCGGCGTCTGGTTGTCGTCGAAGGCCTGGCGGAATTCGGCGGCCAGTTGCCGGCCCAGCTCGGCGCGCAGGAAGTCACGGGCCACGGCCAGCGCTGGCGGGTCCACGGCCAGCATACGCTCGGCCAGGGTCTTTTCGGAAGGCAGCGCCAGCGCGCGGGCACGGTAGGCGGCGTCCAGCGCCGGGTCGGTCAGCAGCGCGCGCCAGGCCTCGATGAAGGCCGGGTCGGCGTGCAGCGTGCGGCCGGCCTGGCGGGCTTGCGCCAGGCTCAGGATCTGGCGCGTGGCGAGTTCCTGGCCGGCTTCCCAACGCGCGAAGGGGTTGCTGTCGTGGGCGGACAACAGCGCCAGTTCTTCGTCGGTCCAGTCGTAGTCGACGATGACCGGGGCCGAGAAATCACGCAGCAGCGAGGGTACGGGCAGCGCGTCGATGCCATCGAAATGCCATTGCTGGGTCTGGGTGGTCAGTTCCAGCAGCGCGGTGTCCTTGACGGCGCCTTCGTGGCGCAAAGGCAGGGCGCGGCCGTCGCGGTCCAACAGGCCGATGGCGAACGGGATGTGGTACGGCGCCTTGACGAAGCCGGCAGGGGCCTTCTTTTCGACGCCGACGGGCTGGCATTGCTGGGACAGCGTGACCGTGACGCGGCGCGCGGCGGCGTCATGATCGAGCTTGACCGTCACGCGCGGCGTGCCGGCCTGGCGGTACCAGTTGCGGAACACTGCGAGATCGCGGCCCGGATGCTGGCGTACGTAGACCGATTCCATGGCCGCGACGAAATCGTCGCAGGTCACCGCCTGGCCGTCGTGGCGGCGAAAGTATTCGTCCATGCCGGCCCGAAAGCCGGCTTCGCCCAGCAGCGTATGCTGCATGCGGATGACCTCGGCACCTTTTTCGTACACGGTGGCCGTATAGAAATTGCCGATTTCCTGGTAGCTGTCGGGACGGATCGGATGGGCCATCGGGCCCGCGTCCTCGGGAAACTGCGCGGCGCGCAGCGTAACGACGTCGTCGATCCGCTTGACCGCGCGGGCGCTGGCGGCCGCGGTGTCGTCCATATCCTGGGCCATCATGTCGGCGCTGAATTCCTGGTCGCGGAACACGGTCAGGCCTTCTTTCAGGCTGAGCTGGAACCAGTCGCGGCAGGTGACGCGGTTGCCGGTCCAGTTATGGAAGTACTCGTGGCCGATGACCGATTCAATGCCTTCGTAATTGGCGTCCGTGGCGGTGTCGGCGTCGGCCAGCACGTAGGCGGCATTGAAAATATTCAGGCCTTTGTTTTCCATGGCGCCCATGTTGAAGTCATGGACGGCCACCACCATGAAGCGGTCCAGATCCAACTCCAGGCCGAAACGGGTTTCGTCCCAGCGCAGCGCGCGCACCAGGGAATCGAGCGCCCATTCGGTCTTGGTCTCGGAACCCGGGTCGCTATAGACCTGCAGCAGTACGTCGCGGCCGCTGGCGGTCTTGACGGTGGTTTCGCGGTGGGTCAGATTGCCGGCCACCAGCGCAAACAGATAGCAGGGCTTGGGGAACGGATCTTCCCATTCGACTTCATTGCGGCCATCGGGCAATTGACGCGAGGCGACCAGATTGCCGTTGGACAGCAGTACGGGGTAGGTGGGCTCGGCGCGTAGGGTCACTCGGTAGCGCGACATGACGTCCGGGCGATCGGCGAACCAGGTAATGCGGCGGAAACCTTCGGCTTCGCATTGGGTGAAGAAATTGCCGCCGGAAACATACAGCCCCATCAACGTCGAATTGGCGGCGGGCTTGCAGCGGCTGACGATTTCCACCGAGGCCTCGGCGGGCAGGCCATACAGCGCCAGGCTGTGTTCGGACAGGTGGTAGCGGTCGGCAGCAAGCGCCTGGCCGTCCACGCCTACCGAGACGAGTTCCAGGTCTTCGCCGTCCAGCACCAAGGCGGCGTCGGCGCTGGCGTCGGCCTTGCGCTGCACCTGCATGACGCAGCGCACTTCGGTGGCGTCGGGCGCCAGGTCGAATGCCAGGGAGACCTGCGGAATGTCGTAGGGGTAGGGCTGGTAATCCTTGCGGTATACGGTAACGGGCGTGTCTGTGCGCATGGGATTGCAGTCCTGTTTGAACGAGAGGCCTATTGTAGTGGCTGGGCCGGTGACTCGGGCCGCGATGGCGCCGTCGTCCGATCTTGGCGCCGGGCCGCAAACTTTTGCCCGTCTCTGCGGTCAAACGTCAGTATGATGGCGCCGTCGCGCGCAATGAGGAGTCGCAAATGTTCCGTTCTTCCCCTTTCAATGCCGGCCGCTGGGCCGCGGTGGTGGCTGTCATGGGGGTGTTGCTGCTGAGCGGATGCGCCACGCCGACGGTGTCGGCGCGAGTCACCTCGTTCCAACAATGGCCGGCTGGCGTCGAAGGCCAGACCTATCAATTCGTGCCGGCCGACCCGTCGCAATCCAATAACCTCGAATACCAGTCATACCAGGATATGGTGCGGGCCGGCATCGGCGCCACCGGTTTGGTCGAGGCCCAGGCCGGCGCCAAGGCCCGTTTCGACGTGTCGTTCCGGTATGGCACCACCCAGACCCAGATCATGGTCCGGCGTCCGTATGACCCGTATTTCAACGGCGGTTATGGCTATGGCGGGTTCTACGGTCCGCGTCCTTGGGGCGGCTACTACGGCTATTGGGGGCCGGAGTGGGTGGATGTTCCCATGGTGGTCCAGCGCAACACGCTTACCCTGCAGATCCACGACAGCCAGCGGGGCGGCGCCGAGGTATACCGTTCCAGCGCCTTCATACTCAGCGAACGGGATGATTTCGTGCGGACGATGCCTTATCTGGTGCGCGCAATATTTGACAATTTTCCGGGAAATAATGGCGCTGAACGTGAAATTCAATTCCCTGTACGCTGAAAATCAAGGGTTGTGAGGCCCGGTTTAAAATAAAAAAGGCGCACCATTGTGGTGCGCCTTTATTTTTCTTACTGAATAATAGGTTTTATTCTTTGATAAGAAAACTATCGCGCGTGGCGCCACCGGCTTCTTCGGCGGCGAGCCAGCGGGGGGCCTTGCCGCGACCGCTCCAGGTTTCCCCGGTTTGGGGGTGGCGGTACTTGGGCGCAACGGCGCGTTTGGCGGCGTTGGCCGGGCGGGCTGCGGCGCCGGTCTTGCGGCGGCCAGCGGGCGTGGCGGCACGGGCAGGCTTGCCGGAGCCGAAGGCGGCGGCAATCTCTTCCGGGGTGATGTCGTACTCGCGCATGGACGTGATGATCGATGCGATCACGGGCTTGCGGCGCTTGGTTTGGAGGACTTCAGCCTTCTTTTGGAGCTTGTTGATTTCCTTTTCGATCTTTGCTTGCAGAGCTGCGTAGGTTTCTCGGGCCATGGTTTATTCCTGATTATGGAACTGCTTTAATCGCCGGCGAAGTTATGTTTATTTGTTGTGCTTCGCATAATACAGAAGTTGCGGCTTGCCTGCCGCAGTTTCGGACTGATTACTTTGTATCAAAACCGCCGGAGAGTCTTTAGACTTGCGGGTTCCCGCCATGAACAAGTATTGGGAAGGATATTCTCAAATTTGGGACTAATTGAAACAAAGCGGACTTTGCATCACTGGGCGGACGAATCCGGGAAGTTAAGCTTGGAAAAGGGCTGTTTTGTTTCGCGAAACGAGCGGATGCAAGGAAATTTGAGGCGCCGCCCCTGATTTTTACGGATTTCTCAAGCCCTGGGAATGCCTTATCCGGGTTGCCCGCAGGTGATCCGATGACCGGCGGGCGACGTAGGTTTTGGCGCGGTTTTCCGGGTATACGTATTGTCATTGCCTGCCTTCAATAGCGATATAGACGCCAGTTGCCGAGTAGTTTTCTCACAGGTTTTCATTTTGGCGTCTGGTTGTATGACAAGTTATGAATACGTCGGCAGGCGCGGGTTTGGCGGCTTCCAGGCTGGCCCGGCGCAGTGCTTTGAACGGGTTTGCGCCCGTGGATCCGATTTTTTTCGAGGTTGCGGCAAGCAGTTTCGGATCGATGCTGGTTAGTTAACTTGATAGGTAATATTCGGTGCCAGGGACACCGGCCCCGTGTCGGCGGTACGATATAGGCTTGAGCGTCATTGCAGGCGCGTTCCCGCGCCGGCGCCCCCCAACAGAGTCCTATGAAAATCATCGATCCCGCTATTGCATCCCTGGCCACCGCCAAATCGCTGTTGCTCGACCCCTGGGGGCTGACCGAGGCGGACATGGCGCGTGCGCTGGGCGAAATCTTCACGCACAAGGTCGACTATGCCGACCTGTATTTCCAGTACACCCGCAGCGAAGGCTGGAGCCTGGAAGAGGGCATCGTCAAGACCGGCAGTTTCTCGATCAGCCAGGGCGTCGGCGTGCGGGCCGTGAGCGGCGAGAAAACCGCCTTCGCGTATTCCGATTCGCTATCGGCCGAGGCCCTGTTGTCGTCGGCCCACGCGGTGCGCGGCATTGCCCGCCGCGGCGCCGGCAAGGTCAAGGTGGCGGCCCAGGTTGAAGCCGAAATGGGCCGCAGCCTGTATGCCGACATCGATCCCGTGGCCACGCTGAGCGCGCCCGAGAAAGTGGCGCTGCTCGAGCGTATCGAACGCATGGCGCGGGCCCGCGATCCGCACGTCATCCAGGTCATGGCGGGCCTGGGCGCCGAATACGACGTGGTCCTGGTGGCCGGCAGCGACGGCCGTCTGGCCGCCGACGTCCGGCCGCTGGTGCGCCTGTCGTTGACCGTGATCGCCGAAAGAAACGGGCGTCGCGAAATGGGCCATGCGGGCGGCGGCGGCCGCCTGGGGCTGGCCTATTTCACCGACGAGATGCTGCAAAGCTACGTCGAGCGCGCCGTGCACGAAGCGATGGTCAATCTCGAGGCCCGGCCAGCTCCGGCCGGCGAAATGACCGTCGTGCTGGGATCGGGCTGGCCCGGCATCCTGCTGCACGAGGCGGTGGGCCACGGGCTGGAAGGCGACTTCAACCGCAAGGGCTCCAGCGTGTTTTCCGGCCGCATCGGCGAGCGCGTGGCCTCCAAGGGCGTGACCGTGGTCGACGACGGCACGATTCCGGACCGTCGCGGTTCGCTCAATATCGACGACGAGGGCAATGCCACGCAGCGCAACGTCCTGATCGAAGACGGCATCTTGCGTGGCTACATGCAGGACACGCTGAACGCTCGCCTGATGAAGACGGCCGCCACCGGCAACGGCCGCCGCGAATCCTTCGCGCACCTGCCGATGCCGCGCATGACCAACACCTACATGCTGGCCGGCGACAAGGTGCCCGAGGAAATCATCTCGTCGGTCAAGCGCGGCCTGTATGCGGCGAACTTCGGCGGCGGCCAGGTCGACATCACCAACGGCAAGTTCGTGTTCTCGGCCTCCGAGGCCTACATGATCGAAGACGGCAAGATCACCTACCCGGTCAAGGGCGCCACCCTGATCGGCAACGGTCCCGACGCCATGACCCGCGTGACCATGATCGGCAACGACCTGAAGCTGGACTCGGGCGTGGGTACTTGCGGCAAGGACGGCCAGAGCGTGCCGGTCGGCGTGGGCATGCCCACGGTGCGCATGGAAGGCCTGACGGTCGGGGGCACGGCCTAGGGCGGGGGCTGTCCGGCGGGCTGTTGTTGCGCGACGGATCGGGGATTCTTGCGCGACAGCCCGAAAAAATTGTGCTAGAGTCTTTTTCCATGAAATTCGCGTCCCCCGCCTTTTACTTTTATTTTTATGGTTTTCTGAAGCCGCTGGCGGAGGAAGGGACGCGCTCAATCTGAAGTTTGGAAAGAACCCCCCAAAAAAGCCGCCAGCGAACTGGCGGCTTTTTTTGTGCCGTCAGCTTGAGGAACAATCCCGGGGCATGAGCCCCGTGGCGGGAAACCCAGGAGCAGTACCGTGTCACACAATACCGACGACCTTCGCATCCGAGAAATCAAGGAACTGAACCCGCCCGCGCACGTGATGCGCGAGTTCGCATGCACCAAAGAGGCATCCGACACCGTGTTCTCCGCCCGGCAGTCGATGCACCGCATCCTGCACGGCATGGACGATCGCATGATCGTCGTGATCGGTCCCTGCTCGATCCACGATACCCGTGCCGCGATCGAGTACGCGAAGCGGTTGAAGCCGGTACGCGACCGCCTGAGTGCGGACCTGGAAATCGTGATGCGCGTGTATTTCGAAAAGCCCCGCACCACGGTCGGTTGGAAGGGGCTGATCAACGATCCGGATCTGAACGGCAGCTTCGACATCAACAAGGGCGTGCGCGTGGCGCGCGAACTGCTGCTGGACATCAACAGTCTGGGCCTGCCGGCGGGGTGCGAGTTCCTGGACATGATCACGCCGCAATACATTGCGGATCTGGTCTCCTGGGGGGCGATCGGCGCGCGCACGACCGAGAGCCAGGTGCACCGCGAGCTGGCGTCCGGATTGTCGTGTCCGGTGGGTTTCAAGAACGGCACGGACGGCAATGTGAAGATCGCGGTGGACGCCATCAAGGCGGCGTCGCAGCCGCACCATTTCCTGTCGGTGACCAAGGGCGGGCATTCGGCCATTGTCTCCACCGCCGGCAACGAGGACTGCCACGTCATCCTGCGCGGCGGCAAGACGCCGAACTACGATGCGGTGAGCGTGGACGCAGCCTGCCAGGACATGTCCAAGGCCGGTCTGGCGCAGCGCGTCATGGTTGACGCCAGCCATGCCAACAGCAGCAAGAAGCCCGAGAACCAGACCCTGGTGGTCGAGGACGTCGCGCGCCAGATGGAAGCGGGCGACGCACGACTGGTGGGCGTGATGGTCGAAAGCCACCTGCTGGGCGGCCGCCAGGACCTGGTGCCGGGCACGCCGCTGGTCTACGGCCAGAGCATCACCGACGGCTGCATCGACTGGGATGCCTCCGTGGCCGTGCTCGAGCGCCTGGCGCATGCCGTGCGCGAACGCCGCCGCGTCTCGCTGACTTCCGGCAAGTGACTCCTGGCCGCCGCAAATCGCCCCAGGAGGCGATTTGCGGCGGGGCAGGGCGGGCGGCGTAGAATATCCGGATCGTCCCATCCGAGAACCTGCTGATCATGAATGCTCCCCTGCACGCTGAATCGCTGCGCCGCGCGGTGCCGGCCGCCTGTCTGGAGGCCCTGCGCGCCCGTTTCGGCGACCGTTTCTCCGAATCCGCCGCGGTGCGCGAGCATCACGGCCGCGATGAATCGCCGTATCCGGCCATGCTGCCGGATGCCGTCGTCTTCGCCCACACCACCGAGGAAGTGGCCGAGATCGCCCGGCTGTGCAACGAGCATCGCGTGCCATTGATCCCCTACGGCGCCGGTTCCTCGCTGGAAGGCCATATCCTGGCGATCCAGGGCGGCATCAGCCTGGACCTGTCGCAGATGAACAAGGTGCTGGCCGTCAACGCCGAAGATCTGACCGCGACGGTGCAGGCCGGCGTGCTGCGCAAGCAGCTCAACGAAGAGATCCGCAGCACCGGCCTGTTCTTCCCGATCGATCCGGGCGCCGACGCCAGCCTGGGCGGCATGGCCGCCACGCGCGCCTCCGGCACCAACGCCGTGCGCTACGGCACCATGCGCGAAAACGTCATGTCGCTGACCGTGGTCACCGCCGATGGCCGCATCGTGCGCACCGCCGGCCGCGCCCGCAAATCGTCGGCGGGCTACGACCTGTCTCTTATACACATCTCCGAGCCCACGAGACCTAATAACCGATCTCGTATTCCCGCTTAGGCTTGAAAAAGGGGGGGGGGGGGGGGGGGGGGGGGGGGGGGGGGGGGGGGGGGGGGGGGGGGGGGGGGGGGGGGGGGGGGGGGGGGGGGGGGGGGGGGGGGGGGGGGGGGGGGGG
>NZ_JAELTJ010000265.1 GCF_016428805.1 Achromobacter sp. ASV32 | reverse complement strand
GTGCTGGATCACGCCATCGAACTGGTCGCCGTGCAGTACCAGCAGCCGCAAGCCCTTGGCGGTGACGTGCACGTCTTCGTCCAGGATCTCGATGTCGCCGAAGGCGTAGCCCGCGAACTCGCGGGCGAATTCGTCGTGGTTGCCGGGAATGAACACCACCCGGGTGCCGTTGCGGGCCTTGCGCAGGATGCGCTGGATCACGTCATTGTGGGCCCGGGGCCAGTGCCAGTGCTTGCGCAGTTGCCAGCCGTCGACGATGTCACCCACCAGGTACAGGGTGTCCGAGTCATTGTGTTCCAGGAAATCCAGCAGGAACTCCGCCTTGCACCCGGCGGTACCCAGGTGAATATCGGAAATCCAGAGAGCGCGCCAGTGCGTGGGGCGGATTTCGTTCACGGTCGTATCCATGTGGGCTGTCGTCATGCCTGGGAATGAGACCACGGTGCGATGACGGGGACATGAAGAATCCGTGACGCTGTTGTGACGGCGTGGCCGCTTGTCGCGGGTGCGTGTCGCGTGTCAGCCGTTCAGGCGCAGGCGCGGCGGCAGCCGTCCCGCTGGCGGGGCTCAACCGCGCAGGTGGCCCAGCATCTCGTGAACGTCGTGGGCCATGATGGCCAGGATGCAGACCAGCCCCAGGTAGGCGCAGGTGTAGGTCACCTTGCTTTCCAGTGACGTGCCGTAATAGGCCTGGTTCTCGGGCAGCGATGGGTCGTACTTGAAGGCCCGCAGTACGTTGGGAAAGGCCAGCACCGCCACCAGGATCAGGATGGGGCTGGGGCGCCAGAAGAACATCGCGACCAGGATCGGCACGCCCACCAGCCAGATGCGCGGCGAAAGCACGGCGGTGATGCGCCCGCCGTCGAACGGCGACAGCGGGATCAGATTGAACAGATTGATGAAAAAGCCCGCGTACGAC
>NZ_JAELTJ010000264.1 GCF_016428805.1 Achromobacter sp. ASV32 | reverse complement strand
CCTTTGTAGCGGTCTTCGATGCGCAGCGCCATCGCCACGCTGTCCTGCACGCCATAACGGCACCAGGTGCTGCCCACGCACGACTTCACGGTGCGGGTGGACTTGCCGTAGGCGTGGCCGGTCTCGAAACCCGCGGCGATCAGCTCGGCCCAGATGTCGGGCAATTCGTGCAATTGGGCGCCGAACAGGTCGATGCGCTGGCCGCCCGTGATCTTGGTGTAGAGCCGGTACTTCTTGGCCACGGCGCCAATCGCGATCAGGCCGTCGGGCGTGACCTCGCCACCCGGAATGCGCGGCACCACCGAATAGGTGCCGTTTTTCTGCATGTTGGCCATGAAGGTGTCGTTGGTGTCCTGCAGCGGCACCAGATGCGGGTCCTGGATGGGCCGGTTCCAGCACGACGCCAGGATCGAGGCGACCGTCGGCTTGCAGATATCGCAGCCGACATGGCCGCGGCCATGGCGGGCCAGCAGCTCCTCGAACGATTCAATGCCTTGCACGCGCACGATGGCGTAGAGCTCCTGCCGCGTGTATGCGAAATGCTCGCACAGGCTCTTGTCCACCGCCACGCCACGCCGCGCCAGCTCGTGTTCCACCACCTGCTTGAGCAGCGCCGCGCAGCCGCCGCAGCCGGTCGCCGCCTTGGTGCAGGCCTTCACGCCGCCCACGTCCGCGCAACCGGTGTCCAGCGCGTCGCAGATGGCGCCCTTGCTGACGTTGTGGCACGAACAGACGGTGGCGCCCGCCGGCAGCGCGTCCACCCCCAGCGCCGGCGCGCCCTGGCCCGCCGGCAGGATCAGGCTGGCCGGGTCCGCGGGCGGCGCGATGCCGTTCTGCGCGTATTGCAGCAGCGTGTCGTAGTAGCGGTTGTCGCCCACCAGCACGGCGCCCAGCACGCGCTTGCCGTCTTCGGACACCACC
>NZ_JAELTJ010000263.1 GCF_016428805.1 Achromobacter sp. ASV32 | reverse complement strand
AGGGCCAGAACGTGCCCGCCGAGCTGGCCTCGGCCCAAAGCGCGGCCGACACCGCGCGCAAGGCCCTGCCGGGCAACGACGTGTCGTTCATCGCCTTCCCCGGCAACGCCTTCGGCAGCCCACACCACTACATCGCCTGGATGCGCGGCGCCACGCCGCTGACCTCCAAGATGAACACCCCCGTCCTCATCGACGGCAGAACCGGCGAACTCACCACCGTGGCCAAGATGCCCTGGTACCTGACCGCCCTGGAGCTGTCGCGGCCGCTGCACTTCGGCGACTACGCCGGCCTGCCCCTGAAGATCATCTGGGCGGTGCTGGACCTGATTACCATCGTGGTCCTGGTCAGCGGCCTGTACCTGTGGCTGGCGCGGCGCCGCGCCACCGAGGCCCGTATCGCTGAACTGGTGCGCAAGCACCAGGCCGCCGCCGCCCCCCAACGGAGCCCCGCATGAGCAAGCACAGCCGTGGGTTCATGTTCGTCTGGGGCGTGCCGGTGCTGCTCGGCGTGCTCAGCGTCTTTGGCCTGCTGGCGGCCCTGCTGGGCACCGGCGGCTGGCACTGGGCATCCTGGACGGCGCTGACCGTCCTGCTGGTGGTCATCGTGCGCTACTGGTTCTTCCCGCCCAGGCAGCCCGCGCAATAGCGGGCCCCGGCCGCGCGGCCCCGCAGGCGCAGGCGGCAGCGTCCCGCCCCGCTTACTTGCCGAACTTCTCCGGATCGGGCCCTAGGCGGCCCGCTTCCTTGATGGCGTCGATGGCATCCATTTCGGCGCGCGACAGCTCGAAATCGAACACGTCGATGTTCTCGCGGATGCGCGCCGGCGTCACCGACTTCGGAATCACGATCAAGCCATGCTGCAGGTGCCAGCGCAGCGTCACCTGCGCCGGCGACTTGCCGTGCTTGCGCGCCAGTTCCAGGATCGTCTTCTCTTTGGTGATGCCGCCCTGCGCCAGCGGGCTCCAGGAC
>NZ_JAELTJ010000262.1 GCF_016428805.1 Achromobacter sp. ASV32 | reverse complement strand
CCTTTCCGCCCCTGAACGCCGAACGCCTGTGGGCCCGCGTTGAAGCGCTGTCGCGCTTCACGCTGCCCGACCAGCCCTGGACCCGCCGCGCGTTCTCGCCGCTGTTCCTGCAAGCGCGCGCCTGGCTGCGCAGTGAATTCGAGGCCGCGGGCCTGACCACCCGCCTGGATGCCGGCGGCAACCTGATCGGCACCCGCGCCGGCCGCAACCCCGCCCGCAAGCCGATTGCCACCGGCTCGCACTGCGACACCGTCCCCAGCGGCGGGCGCTTTGACGGCATCATCGGCGTGCTGGCCGGTATCGAGGTCGCCCACACGCTGCAAGAACACGGCATCGAACTGGACCACGACTTCGAGGTCATCGACTTCCTGTCCGAAGAACCCAGCGACTATGGCATTTCCTGTGTCGGCAGCCGCGCGCTCAGCGGCCAGCTCAGCGCCGACATGCTGGCCGCGTGCAACGCCGACGGCGAAACCCTGGCCCAAGGCATCGCCCGCATCGGCGGCGATCCGGCAGCGCTCACCGCGCCCCTGCGCGGCGCCCACGGCACCGCGGCCTTTGTCGAACTGCACATCGAGCAGGGCCCCGTGCTGGAAAGCCGCCAGCTGCCCATCGGCGTGGTCACCCACATCGTCGGCATCCGCCGCGTGCTGATCACGGTCGAGGGCCAGCCCGACCACGCCGGCACCACGCCCATGGACATCCGCCGCGACGCCCTGGTGGGCGCGGCCCGCATCATCGACGCCGCCAGCCGCCAGGCCAGCGCCGCCAGCGGCAATCCGCACTACGTGGTCGCCACCGTCGGCAAGCTGGCCATGACGCCCAACGCCGCCAACGCCGTGCCCGGCCGCGTCGAACTGACGCTGGAAATGCGCAGCGACAGCAACGCCGTGCTGGATACGTTTGCGGAAACGTTGATGGCTGCCGTCGAGCAAGACCTGAAAGCGCTGCGCCTGACCGCCGGCTTCACGCCGCTGAGCCGCGCCCAGCCCAC
>NZ_JAELTJ010000260.1 GCF_016428805.1 Achromobacter sp. ASV32 | reverse complement strand
GGCCCTGAAGAGCGACGCCTCGGGCTTCCTCGAGAATCCATGTCGCAAATGCCTGAAGCGGCCCCGCACTCAATTCGATTGGCTGGGGAAGAACGAGGCAGAAGTTTTTGGCGACCCCTTTACCGTCCGGCCAGGGCGCTACCAAACGGCCTTGTTCAAGCTCTGTCCCGATGTAAAGGCGCGGCACCAATGCCACGCCCAAGCCGGCTAGCGCTGCCTCAATCAGCATGGAATGGAGATCGTAACGGGCACCGACCGCAGAGTTCGTCAGCTCGAAGCCGGACTCTTGGGCATAAAGCTGCCAGGCGTCCGGATTTTGCCGCCTGTGAAGGCGTGGCAGTACATCCAGCGACGTGTTTGCACCGGCGTCCTCGAGGAGCGCCGGACTGCACACGGGCACCAGTACCTCTTCGAGCAGGTGATGCAGATGCATACCCGCCCACGCGGGATGCTCGAAATGAATGGCAGCGTCGAAGCCGCTCCCTGCAAGGAGGAAGGGGTCCATCCGTTCTGCGATATGCACGGTGATGTTCGGGTGCTTATCCTGAAAGCGCTTTAGCCGGGGGATGAGCCAACGTGTTGCGAAGGTCGGAATGGCTGCGATATCGATGCTCGCGCCCTCAATGGGCTGCCCCATCAGATACAGGCTGTCGCGCTCCAGCCGATCGAGACTCTCACGAACCTGCACTGCGTATCGCGTGCCGTTCGGTGCAAGCCGTACGCGATTTCCGACTCGCTCAAATAGCGCAACACCCAAAAACGCCTCCAATCGAGCAATCTGACGACTGATGGCGCCCTCCGTGAGCGCCAATTCGTCAGCGGCACGGGCAAAGCTTCCGTGTCGCGCCGCTGCCTCAAAGGCCAGGAGTGCAGAGTTGCTTGGGATCTTGCGACGCATGAGCGTTCCCAGCTTGAAGCCAGTGATCGGTTTAGCTTGATGTTTTATCACTGAAGCATACCGAATAATCGTTTTATGCGCCCAGATCAAGGTCATACCATGATTGAACATCAACATAGAGGGCCGGACGCACAAGAAGTCCGGTAGCGAGTCACCCATGATCTATACCGTC
>NZ_JAELTJ010000259.1 GCF_016428805.1 Achromobacter sp. ASV32 | reverse complement strand
TTGGAAGCAATTGGGTGGGTTCCTTCGGGACTAAAATCCTCTGACGGCGAAGGTGCAAAGTCCACGTACGGGCTTACAGCCCCGCTATTTCGCGGCCGTGAAAATTTCACTTGCGATCGAAAACTTGCAGCTTTATCTTGATAGGAATAATTTTTTCGCTTTCCCGATCTCACGCCGTCATGTCCGCTATAGACGCTTCCAGTGGCCCCATGAAATCTTCATCAGTTTTAACGCAATTGCGCAGGGCCACCAACTTGTCCAACGCTTTACTTGCAAAGGCCAATGCCTCAGCGGGATCGGTGAATTTAGTCATGGCTCTTTGAGCTCCGGTAGCTTAAGCATCTTTTTTTTGTTTTAAATATTCCATCAAGATTTTGAGTCGGCGTCTGTATGGTCTTTTTTGATTTCGCCCCCCCCCCCCGCAATGGAATCCTCTTGCAACTGTTGTGTAGACGACTCGCCCGTTGAGACTGCTTTTGAATAATTTGGCACCAACGATTCCAAGCGGGAGGAATCAACCATCTCGGGATCGGATTCCACCGAGGAACTCGTCGTCGGCGGGGAGTCACCGTCACTTAACAGCGCAGAGCTGCTGGGGGCAGCATAAAGACCATTCGATAATGAAGGTGCCGGGGCGGAAGTACTAACAGGAGGAAAACGGACAGAAGGGTCCCCTCCCTGCGCAACACTAACGAATATCATCATTAAGATTTTCTTTTGATCAGCGTCAACATGATCATCCAGGTCTTTTTTTGTGATAATATCTAGCAATCCATACCAAACCACGATCCGGTCAGACTTTTCCATGCGACGTACGGACGAGTTCAATTCCGCTTTGAACTCACTTTCGTCTAAGCCCTCGTCTTTTCGTATAGCCACTAATTTATCCAACACACGCTTCAGATCCGATAGGTATTCGCGTCCCTCCGGTTCTTTGCATGCGAGTCCGCAGAAGTTTCCCACATAGATACGCACCTTATTTTTTTTCGCGGACCTTTTAATCTCATCACGCCGATTCTTCGGGCTCAGCACCGTCCGTTTGAAGGCAATCAGCGTACAGATACCGCGCATGAAAAA
>NZ_JAELTJ010000258.1 GCF_016428805.1 Achromobacter sp. ASV32 | reverse complement strand
GGCCGCAGGCATCCGCCGGATTGGCCGTCACCAACGCGATGGCCTGCGGCAGCGTCAGATCGGTCTGCGCGACCACGGCGAATGCCGCCGCGATCAGCGTGGATGGCTGGTAGTCCGAGCACAGGCAACTGGCCACGCCCGCGCGGATCGCGTCAATCGCGCGCATCGAGCCGCTCTGGCTTTTGCCGCGCAGCACGTTGGGCGCGCCCAGAATGGTGGGCAGGCCGCAAGACACCGCCGCGCGGGCCGTGTCCAGGGTGATCGGAAATTCGCTCATCGACACCCCCAGGTTGCGCATCGTGGCGATGCGATGGATCGAATCGTCGTCATGGCTGGCGGTGGGAATGCCCAGGCCGTGGGCATGCGCCAGCAGCGTTTCCACGCGCTGCACCGCGCCGTCCTTGGAACGGGTCTTGGCGCGCGCGGCCTCTTCTGCCTGCTCGCGGCTCATGGCGTGGTTGCCGATCATGTATTGCAGGTACGACTCCAGCGTCTTGAACTGGCCCTGCCCCGGCGAATGGTCCATCACCGACAACAGGTCGACCGCGCCTTCATCCATCAGCGTCTGCAGCACCGGCAACGAGGTGGCATCGGTGACTTCGTAGCGGCAATGCACCCGGTTGTCGACCAGGCTGTGCTGGCGGAACGCGCGCACGCTGCGCACCACCTGGGCGGCGGTGTCGTTGTTGCGCACACCCCATTCGCTGTTGGCGAACGACAGCGCGTGATAGGGCGTGGTGATGCCGGCCGCGGCGTTGCGGCGGTCGACCTGCGCCACCGCGAAATCCAGCGGGAACAGCACCTTGGAGCGCGGCTCGGCCTCTTTTTCGATGGCGTCGCAATGCAGGTCGATCAGGCCCGGCACCAGCGTCTGGCCGCGCAGGTCGATCTCGTGGTCGGCGCGGGCGCCGTCCGGCGCGATCGCCACGATCACGCCGTCGTCGATGAGGACGGCGCTGTCTTGCAGCACGCGGTCCGGCAGCACGACGCGGGCATGGGTCAGGTAGGTACTGGGCATGGTCACTCCAATTCGACGGCGGCCTGCGCGGGGCGCAAGGCCAGGACCTGGGTCGCCACCGCGTCACGCACTTGCGCGTCGTGGAAGATGCCCAGCAGGCAGCGTCCGGCGGCGCGCGCCTCGCGGATCAGTTCC
>NZ_JAELTJ010000257.1 GCF_016428805.1 Achromobacter sp. ASV32 | reverse complement strand
CCCCACGGCGATATCGGCCAGGCTGTAGTTGATGCCCATGCAGTGGGCGTTGTCACCCAGGCTTTTGTTCATGGCATCCAGGCTGGCGCCGATCTTGCCATATTGGCGTTCGATCCATTCGGGGCTGCGTTGCGCTTCGGGGCGCTGCTTTTCCTTGACGATGGTCACACAGGCGTCGAGCAGGCCGTCGGCGATGGCCTCCCAGCACTTGACGGCTGCACGGTCCCGGCCCGGCTGAGGAATCAGGCGGGCGACGGGCGACAAGGTGTCCAGGTATTCGACGATGACGCGCGAGTCGAACAGGGCGCCGCCATCTTCCATGACCAGGCAGGGCACCTTGCCCAGCGGGTTGTACGTTTGGATCTGCGTGTCGGCGGACCAGACGTTTTCGAGTTCAAGCCGGTAATCCAGCTTTTTCTCGGCCATGACGATACGCACTTTGCGCACGTATGGACTGGTAAGCGAGCCGATCAGTTTCATGGATTCACAAGCGGAGTCGGAAAGCGGCCGAAGTATAGCAGGCCGCATGACGGTCAAACCGTCCGCAGGACGGAATCTCGTTCAGTTTGCCACAATGTTGCACGGTCCTGAATGATAAAATCGCCGGGTTTTCCCATCCGCAGCTTTTTCTTTCCCAGACCATGCAAATCGCCGACCAGCTTAGCCAACTTAACGCCCTTTCGCCACTGGATGGCCGGTACGCCTCCCGGGGCGACGCGCTGCGCGGGCTGCTTTCCGAGGCCGGTTTCATGGCCCACCGCGTCGAAGTCGAGGTGGCCTGGCTGGTTGCTCTGTCCGACGCCGGCCTGCCCGAGCTGCCCGCCTTCTCGCAGCAAGCCCGCGCCCGCCTGCAGCAACTGGTGCACGATTTCTCCGAAGCCGACGCGGCCCGCATCAAGGACATCGAGCGCGTCACCAACCACGACGTCAAGGCCGTGGAATACTGGCTGAAGGAAAAAGTCGCGGACGACGCCGAACTGGCGCGCGCTGCCGAATTCATCCATTTCGCCTGCACCTCCGAAGACATCAACAACACGTCGCACGCGCTGATGCTGTCGCGCGCCCGCAGCGAAGTGGTGCTGCCGCGCTTGCGCGAAATCGCCGCCAAGCTCAACGATATGGCGGTGGCGCAAGCCGACCAGCCGATGCTGTCGC
>NZ_JAELTJ010000256.1 GCF_016428805.1 Achromobacter sp. ASV32 | reverse complement strand
GACCTGGATCAATAGCAACTGATCGGCAACCGGCCTACTGCCCGGCGCCACAGGCCCGCAAGCCACATCGGCAAGACCGATACCCCTATCAGACCTTCCTGCTGGCGCCTGGCCCAGCGTCGCGCCAACATCGCCCATTCCACACACGGACTTCAAGGAATGGAACATGGGCAACAAACTTGCAGGACAACGGGTCATGGTCGTTGGCGGCAACTCGGGCATGGGCCTGGCCGTCAGTGCGCGGTTGATGAAGATGCACTGCCAGGTGCTGATCGTGGGCCGGTCCCGCGACAAGCTTGATGCGGCGCGCGAACAGTTGGGGACATTGGGCGACAAGGCACCCAAGCAAGCGCCAGCCTTCAACGACCCCATCCTGCTTCAAGCAGACGTCACCGACGATGCGCAAGTCCAACGGCTGTTCGAAGCATCAGGTCCTGTGGACCACCTGATCTGCACCGCCGCCGACATCCGCGGCGCCTACGAGTTGCTGCCGCAGCTGCCCCTGGACGCGCTGGACCGCGCCATCCGCTCCAAGGTCATCGCCCCCATCCTGCTGGCCAAACACGGCGCGCCGCACATGCCGGCGCACGGCTCCATCACCCTCACGTCCGGCATCGCCGCCTATCGCCCCAGGCCCAAAGGCGTCGCCGTCGCTGCCATCAATGCCGCCCTGGAAGGCGTCGTGCGCGCCATGGCCGTCGAGCTGGCGCCGTTGCGCATCAACGCCGTATCGCCGGGGTGGGTGCGCACGCCCATCTGGAACGACGTGGCAGGCGCGGACAGTGAATCGCTTTTGGCTGCGATGGCCGAGCGGCTGCCGGTGGGCCGGGTGGGCACCGCCGACGACATCGCCGATGCCATCGCCTTTCTACTTGGCAATGGCTACACGACCGGCACGGTGCTGCACGTGGATGGCGGGCATCGGCTCGTCTGAGGGGGTCGCCGCCAGGCGGATCCTTTGGATGAAAGCGGCGACGTGCCTGGCGGGTTGCCGGGGCGGGGTGAGCAGGCAGATGGGCAGCCCTTCCCCGCTGGTCGCCAGCGGACGCCATGCGACGCGGGGGGGTGTCTCGGCAGGCTTCGTCACCCCTCCCGACAGGCCAGACGCCGTCTCAGACGACCTCGTCACCGCTCCCGACAGATCAGGCATCGTCCCGGCCGGGTTCATGGCCATTCTCGGCAGAATTGATACACCAAGGCCCGCCGACACC
>NZ_JAELTJ010000025.1 GCF_016428805.1 Achromobacter sp. ASV32 | reverse complement strand
CCGGCACCTGGGCGGGCGTGGTGACCGCCGCCTGGGCCGGGTCGCGGTACACGGCCGACAGCTTGGGGCCGGGCAGCGCCGGTTCGCCGTAGGGGCCGCCCAGCAGGCCGACCCGGGCCATCACCTGGTCGGCGGCGGCTTCCAGCAGGCCGCGCGCCAGCGTCGCTTGCGTGGGCGCGCGGAAACCGATGGAGATGGTCATGCAGCCGTCGCCCGCGGCGATGCCGTCGTGCGCGGCCTGCGGCGGCAGGTACAGCATGTCGCCAGGCGCCAGCACGGCTTGCGTCTCGGGCTCGAAACGGCTCAGGATCTTCAGCGGCAGGCCGGGTTCCAGCGACAGGTCCTTCTGGCGTCCGTAACGCCATTCGCGTTCGCCGGCCGCCTGCAGCAGGAACACGTCGTAGCTGTCGAAATGCGGGCCCACGCCGCCGCCATGGCTGGCGATGCTGATCATCACGTCGTCCAGGCGGGCATCGGGGATGAAGCGGAACTGCTGCAGCAGCTCGGCCGCGGCATCGCTGTGCAGGTCTACGCTTTGCACCAGCAGCGTCCAGTCGCCTTCATTGTCTTTCGGCAGGCGCGCGAACGGGCCGCTTTCCATCTGCCATTCGCCGTTCTCGCGCCAGATCAGCCGCGACTCGACGTCGTCGCGGCGGGCCAGCTTCTTGATGGCGGCGATGGTCACCGGCGGCTTGAAACCGGGAATGGCCTGGCGGATCAGCAGCGGCTTCTTTTGCCAGTACCGGCGCATGAAGTCGTTGGGGCTTTGGTCGCCCAGCAGCGGCAGGGGGTGGTCGAGGTTCATTGCAGATGCTTCTTCAGGCGGTAGAGGGCGTCCAGCGCTTCGCGCGGGGTCAGGCTGTCGGGGTCGATGCCGGCAAGTTCTTCGCGCAGCGAGTCCAGCGCCTCGATGGCGTCGGCGCGATCAGCGTCGGCATAGGCCTGTGCGTCGGCGTCGGCCGCGGCCGAGAACAGGCCCAGCTGCGGGGTGGGCGCGCCTTGCGCTTCCAGGCGTTCGAGTTCGCGGGTGGCCTGGCGGATCACGGCGGCGGGCACGCCGGCGCGTTGCGCCACCTGGATCCCGTAGCTGCGGCTGGCGGGGCCTTCGCGCACTTCGTGCAGGAACACGATCCCGCCCGCGGATTCGGCGGCGGCCAGGTGCACGTTGGCCGAGGCCGGCTGTTCGGCTGGCAGGCGCGTCAGTTCGAAGTAGTGCGTGGCGAACAGCGTCAGCGCGCGGTTGTGCGCCAGCAGGCGGCAGGCGATGGCCCAGGCCAGCGCCAGACCGTCGTAGGTGGACGTGCCGCGGCCGATCTCGTCCATCAGCACCAGGCTGTTGGGCGTGCTGGCCGACAGGATGGCGGCCGCTTCGGTCATTTCCATCATGAAGGTCGAGCGTCCGCCCGCCAGGTCGTCGGCCGCGCCGATGCGAGTGAAGATGCGGTCGATCTTGCCGATGCGGGCGCGGGCGGCCGGCACGAAACTGCCGATGCGCGCCAGCAGCACGATCAGCGCGACCTGCCGCATGTAGGTCGATTTACCGCCCATGTTCGGGCCGGTGATCAGCAGCATGCGGCGCGCGGGGTCCAGCCGGCAGCCGTTGGGCGTGAAGCGCTCGATCGCATGCTCGACCACCGGATGGCGGCCTGCGTCGATATCAATGTCGGCCTGCTCGGACAATTCAGGCGCGATCCAGTCGTGACGCCGCGCGTGTTCGGCCAGCGCGGCCAGCGTGTCCAGCTCGGCCAGCGCGCCGGCGCAGTCGGACAGTGGCCGCACGTGTTCGGCCAGCACGTCCAGCAACTGCTCGAACAGCCATTTCTCGCGCGCCAGCGAACGGTCCTGCGCCGACAGCACCTTGTCTTCCCAGGTCTTGAGTTCCGGGGTGATGTAGCGCTCGGCATTCTTGAGCGTCTGGCGGCGGCGGTAGTCTTCCGGCACCTTGGCCGTCTGGCCCTTGGTGACTTCGATATAGAAGCCATGCACGCGGTTGAATTCCACGCGCAGGTTGCTGATGCCGGTGCGTTCGCGCTCGCGCGCCTCCAGCTGCACCAGGAAGTCGCCGCCGTCCGCGGCCAGGCCGCGCAATTCGTCCAGTTCGGCATCGAAGCCCGTGGCCAGCACGCCGCCATCGCGGATCGCGACCGCGGGCTCGGCGGCGATGGCGCGCACCAGCAGGGCGGCCAGCGCCGGGTCCACCGACAGATGCGAGATCAGTTGGCCCAGGCGCGGCGAATCGGCCATGGGTTCGACCAGGTCGCGCAGCGCCGGCAGGGCCTGCAGCGCATCGCGCAGGCTGGCCAGCTCGCGCGGGCGCACCGAGCGCAGCGCCAGCCGCGCGGCGATGCGCTCGATATCGGGAAACGCGTTCAGCGCGCCGCGCAGCGCTTCCAGCAGGCCGGCCGAGCCGAAGGTCTGCTCGACGTCCATGCGGCCGGCCAGGAGGGCCGAGATGGCCTGCTGGCGGGCCTGGGCCTGCTCGTTCTCGCGTAGCGGATGATGCAGCCAGCGGCGCAGCAGGCGGCTGCCCATCGGCGTGCGGCAGCCGTCCAGCAACGAGAACAGCGTGGGCGCGTCTTCGCCGGACAGCGTCTGCGTCAATTCCAGGTTGCGGCGCGTCACCGGGTCCAGCAGCACGAACTGGCCGGGGCGTTCGGCCGACAGGCTCTGCACGTGCGCCAGCGCCTGCGACTGCGTGCGGGCCGCATAGCGCAGCAGCGCGCCGGCCGCGCAGATGCCCGCGGGCATGTCTTCGATGTCGAAACCGGCCAGCGTGTCGGTCTTGAAATGCGCCAGCAGATGCGCGCGTGCGCCGTCGCTTTCGAAATGCCAGTCCGGCACGCGCGATCGCGCGCCTTCGAACGGGAAATCGAATTCCGCGCTGTCGGCGCAGATGATCTCCGCCGGCGCGACACGATGCAGTTCGGATTCCAGCTGGGCCGGCGCGCATTCGGTCACGCGGAAGTCGCCGCTGGCCAGGTTCAGCCACGCCAGCCCGGCGCGGGGCGCCCGGGCGTTGCCCGACACGAACACCGCGGCCAGCGCGCGGTCGGCCTTGGCCGGCAGCAGCGCGTCGTCGGTCAAGGTGCCCGGCGTGACGATGCGCACGATGCGGCGCTCGACGGGCCCCTTGGAGGTCGCCGGATCGCCGATCTGCTCGCAGATGGCCACCGATTCGCCCGCCGCCACCAGCCGCGCCAGGTACTGCTCCATCGCATGCACTGGCAAGCCAGCCATCGGGATGGGGGTGCCGTTGGACGAGCCGCGCTTGGTCAATGTCAGATTGAGCAGCCGCGCGCCGCGCTCGGCGTCTTCGTAGAACATTTCATAGAAGTCGCCCATGCGATAGAACAGCAGCAACGGACCTGCCTCCGACTTGAGCCGGAGGTATTGCTGCATCATGGGGGTGTGGCCCGCGTGGGCCTCGGCGGCGGAGAGTTGTGTTGCGGAATTCATGCCCGTGATTGTATCGGGCTGAGGCGGGGGATGTGGGGTGGGGGTGGGGCCAGGACGGCGGGCTGGACAAGAATTTCAGGCCAGCAAGGTCTGCCGCGATTGAGCGGAAACCGCGGACTGTGCTTTATCTCGAAGCGGGCGGTGCGCCGGGGGCCAGAGGTGCCGGTACTGCTTGCGCTGGCGAGGGCGCATAGGAGTACACCTGCGGAAAGGCTGCCGGCGGCATGCGTTGAAGGCCGAAGTAGAAAGCCCCGATGACAGCGATGATGCTGACAATCCACTTGTAAATGTCTCTGCGGGCCTTCTCGACGGAGGAGCGAATGCTTCCGATATCCAGCTTCGAGTCGATGCTGGCGAGGGTGGCCTTGACGGCGCTGACATCGCTCTTCAACGTACTGACGTCACCCTTGAGCGTGTCGACGTCCCTCTCGATTCGGCCAAGTCGGCCGTCGATAGCATCTACCCGCTTTTCCAGGTGCGCCAAGCGATTCATCCGCGCATTATCGCTTCCATGGCTCCTCGTGCCAAACGACGGCCCGCGGGCCCCCGGGGCGCGGTGGTTGCGTGTCAGTCCATCCTGCTTCACTGCCGTTCCATTTTTTGAATCAACCGAAGCAGAATAATCAAAACGGTTCGTTCACACGGCAAACGCGCCCGCTTATAGGACGAGCTCGCGCCTCGGCTGCCCTGTCAGATGAGCAGACGTCGAAACGGTCTTGGGGGGCACTGCGGGTAGCCTGGATTCCAGCCGCGCGTCTGCGCGTAAACCCCTGGCGGGGCTGGATAATTTCGGTCTGGCTGTGGATGCCAGACGCGTTCTACGAGGTTGTCGGCAAAGGCGCAGTTAACGGCCGATCTTCGTTTCCTGCCCATACCCGAACGGCCAGCGGCGGCGGGTGGGTTCGGGCTTGGTGGTGTCTTCTTGCATGGTCTTCTCCTTGTCGTGCATTCCCGGGGAATTCTATTTCGCCGGATGTAACAGCATTGCAAGTGATCGTTAGCACTCTACCGGCAGGGGACTGCCGGGCGTTGACGTTCAATCGGCCGCGAACAGGGTGACCTGGCGTTCCAGCGCGTAGGTGGCGCGGTAGCTCGCGGGCGAGGCGGCGCGGTCGATCAGCAGCAGGCCTTCGCGCTCGGCGGCGGCCAGGACTTCGCGCAGCTTCTGGCCGCCGTCCACGCCTGTGGCCTCCTGCAGGCGGCCCAGGGGCAGGTAGTCGCCATTTTTCACGCCGGCCAGGCGTGGGAAGGCGCTGAGCCAGATGCTGCGCGGGGGTGGGGAGTTGATCAGACTGGTCATGGGTGGGACGCCAAGGTGGTCTAAATACTGTATGAATAAACAGTATATCCGAACAGTCCTACTTTCCAGAGCCACGATGTCGCATCGGTCTGATATCGCGAGGGTAGGGCGGACAGGTGGGCCTCTGGTGTGTCCGTCGCGACGCCATGGGGCGCCGGCTCCCGAGCCGGCGACATCAATCCCGTCGCCAGCCAGCCAATCAATCCGCTGGCGTGCCCGTGTGCGCCAGCAGGCAATCGACCAGTGCATCGAACACGGCCTTGCAGCGCGGGCTGGCGCGCAGGTCTTCGTGCATGGTGATCCAGGTTTCCAGCGGGAACGCGACGTCGCGCGGCAGGACGCGTACCAGCGCCTTGTCGCGCCGCGCCAGCGCGGCCTGGCAGGTGCCGATGCCGGCGCCGGCGCGGATCAGGGCCAGTTGCGCCAGGTCGCTGTCGGCGCGCAGGGCGAAGGCATCGCGGTTCCAGGCGGGGACCGGGAAACGCTTGCGGGCATTGCGCAGGAAGGGGGTCTCGGCGTCATAACCGATCAGCGCGTGGCCGGCCAGGTCGGCCGGCGTGGCCGGGGTGCCGTGGCGGCGCAGATAGTCCTTGTGGGCGAACAGGCCGATGTCGACGGCGCCGACCGAGCGGGCGATCAGCTGTTCCTGGCTGGGCGGGGCCATGCGCACGGCGATGTCGGCCTCGCGCAGCAGCAGGTTCTGTACGCGGTTGGTCGGCGCCAGTTCGATGGTCAGGCGCGGGTGATCGCGCCGCAACCGCGCCAGGGCGGCGGGCAGCACCTCGATGCCGATGACTTCGCTGGCCGAGATGCGCACGGTGCCGGCGATGCCGGCCCCGTGGCCGGCCGCCGCGCGTTGCAGCGCCGCGGCGTTGCTTTGCATGGCTTGGGCATAGCCGCGTAGCGCCAGGGCGGCGTCGGTGGCCAGCAGGCCGGTCTGCGAGCGCGTGAACAGTACCTGGCCCAGGGCGCTTTCCAGGGCTGCGATGTGGCGGCCCGCCGTGGGCTGCGTGATGCCCAGGGCGCGTGCCGCGCCGGATAGCGAGCCTTCGTCGAGCACCGCGAGAAAGCTGCGATAGAGTTCCCAGCCGATTGGATTGGTCATGCATAAATGTATAGCTGCACGCCGGTGTTCGGCAATTTATTTATGGATGACGCCGCTCCAGAATGATTGCCATGGACAACAGGAGCGAAACCATGGCGACGATTGAAGCGGGCCGGCCGGGAACGGCCTTGGTGCTGGGCGCGACGGGCGGAGTCGGCGGCGAGACGGCGCGGCAATTGCGCGACGCCGGCTGGGGCGTGCGCGCCTTGGCCCGTGGGCTGGAAACGGAAACGGCGCAGCGCGACGGCATGCGATGGCTGCGCGGCGATGCGATGAACCGGCAGGATGTGGCGCGGGCGGCGCAAGGGTGCGACGTGATCGTGCACGCGGTGAATCCGCCGGGCTACCGCCGCTGGGGCGAACTGGTGCTGCCGATGATCGACAACACGATCGCGGTGGCGGCCGCGCAGGGGGCCGCCATTGTGCTGCCGGGCACGATCTACAACTATGGGCCGGACGCGTTTCCGGTGCTGACCGAGACGTCGCCGCAGCATCCTTTGACGCGCAAGGGCGCGATCCGGGTCGAGCTGGAACGCCGGCTGCAAGCGGCCAGCGGCCAGGGCGTCCGCGTGATCGTGCTGCGGGCGGGGGATTTCTTCGGGCCACGGGCGGGCAACAACTGGTTCTCGCAGGGGCTGGTCAAGCCGGGGCAGCCGGTGCGGGCGGTGCAGCTGCCGGGCGAGCCGGGCGTGGGCCACCAATGGAGTTATCTGCCGGATGTGGCGCGCACGCTCGTGCAACTGCTGGCGGGCCGCGCGGCGCTGCCGCCGTTCGCGGTGTTTCATATGGCGGGGCATTGGGATCCGGACGGCACGCAGATGGCCGCGGCCATCGTGCGCGTGGCCCGGCGCCATGGCATGAACCCGCGGCTGCGCGCGTTTCCGTGGGGGCTGCTGCGTCTGGCGGCGCCGTTCGCGCCGACGTTGCGCGAGCTGATGGAAATGCGCTATCTGTGGCGTCAGCCATTACGCATGGACAATGCGCGGCTGGTCGAATGGCTGGGCGCCGAACCGCACACGCCGTTGGACCAGGCGGTGGAAGCAACGTTGCGCGGGCTCGGTTGCCTGCCTGGGGCGCCGGCCCAGGCCAAGGCGCTGGCCTGACGTTTCGGTCCGCTCCCGCCGGGCCCGGGCTCATGCGTGGGCGCGGGTTCATGGCCGCGCGGGCATGCGCCGCCAGGGGCATCCAGGCCGCAACGCCCGGCCCCCTGGCTTGCCGCTGGCCGACCCGGCCATGCACAATGGCGCGACGCGGCCGTTGCAGCGCCGCCGGAGCACCCGATGTCCGAGATTTCCTTTCCCGCCACGCTGGACGCCAGCGAGCGGGTGACGATTGCCTGTGGCGCCCACCGTGCCGAGTTTGCGCCGGGCGGGGGCGGAAGGCTCACGCGCCTGGCCACCGGCGCGCACGAGTGGATCGTGCCGTTGAGCGAGTCCGATTGGCCGCCCGCCGACTGGCCGCGCGCGGGGTCCTATCCGCTGGCGCCTTACTCCAACCGTGTGCGCGGCGGCAGCTTCACGTTCAATGGCGCGCGCCACGCGCTGCAGTCGTTGCCTGGCCGGCCGCAGGCCATCCACGGCAGCGGCCTGTATCAGGCGTGGCAGGTGCGCCATCTGGCCGACGATGCGGTGGACCTGGTGCTGCAGCAGCCGTCTGGCGTGCTGGGCTGGCCCTGGGCGTTTGAATGCGTGCAGCGCTACCGGCTGGATTCGCGGGGGCTGTCGCTGACGCTGCTGATGATCAATCACAGCGACGCGCCTATGCCGTTCGGTTGTGGCATCCATCCGTACTTCACTGCCGAACGGGTGGCCCTGCATGCGCGCCGGATCTGGCCGGCGGATGCGGACGGCCTGCCTGCCGCCAGCCAGACGGCGCATATCCGTGAGCTGGGCCGTTCGGCCGAGGGTTGCGATACCTATCTGTCGCAATGGGGCGGGCGCGCCACGCTGCATTGGCCGGACGGGCACGAACTGTTGCTGCATGCCGATCCGGCCTTTGCGCACCTGGTGGTCTACACCGCGCCGGGCTCGGCGTTCCTGTGCGTGGAGCCGGTGACCAACGTGGCCGACGCCTTCAATCTGGCGGCGGCGGGCGATACCCGCACCGGCATGCAGGTGCTGGAGCCGGGCGCGCGTTTCAGCGCCACGCTGCTGCTGGCGTTGCAGCCGCCGCGCGCGAATCGTTGATTCGACATGGCCACTGGCATGCGGCCGGCCCTGCGGCGATAATCCGGCAAAACCCAGTCCAGGAGTCGTTACGTGAAAAAGCTCAGCACCGAACAATTGCAGGCCGCGGCCGAGACGCTGCGCCGTGCGCAGGCCAAGCTGGCCCGCGCGGGCAACCTGCCGCTCGAGCCGACGATCTACGCCAGCGCCAAAGGCTTCCGGCGCAACGTGCCCGACTATGTCTGGTCGTGGCTGTCCGGCCTGCTGGCGCCGCACAAGAGCCTGTCCGCGTGGATGGATGCGCACCAGCCGGGCTGGCGCGAAGGCAAAACGCCGGCGGCGGTGGTGTACGCGCGCACCGAGAATGGCTGGTTCGATTGGCTGATTGCCCAATTGGACGCCGAGATCAGCGACCCCCACGCCCGCGCCAAGCGCGAAGGCCACGCCTGATCCTGGATCTGCGCGCGGCGTGCTTGTTCCGTTCCTCGATGGCGTATGCCGGGGATTCCCGGGCGCTCATGCCGGCCGCGCTGTCCGCTTTGACCCGGCACGACTGCAAACGGGAGTACGGCCGTACGGTCTCAGCCTGCGACGGCGCGTAGCGGTTGGCGGAGGGAAAGCCGGTGCCGGCGCAGGCATTGCGCCACCGGCCCGCGCCTACGTCCGGGCGCGCGCGGCGCGCAGATGCCGCAGCAGTTGGAACAACCCTTCAAGCACGGCGGCCGCGAGCAGCGCG
This sequence comes from Achromobacter sp. ASV32, assembly GCF_016428805.1. Taxonomy (GTDB): domain Bacteria; phylum Pseudomonadota; class Gammaproteobacteria; order Burkholderiales; family Burkholderiaceae_B; genus Achromobacter. The sequence continues at coordinate 48,691 of NZ_JAELTJ010000025.1, read as the reverse complement.
GCCAGGACGGAGCCCAGGACCAGCGCGTCCCACAGGCGTGGCGGGCCGACCCGGAACTGGATGGTGTCGAACACCAGGCCGGCGGTGACGCCCGCGATGATGACGGCGCGCCATCCTTGCAAGGGGACCAGACGCAGCATCAGCAGGGTGAACGCCACCATGCCCCAGAGCATGGGTTCCTGCGTTTGGCGAAACAGGTAACAAATCAGAGCAGACTCCCGAAAGCGCGGCCGCGGGCTGAAAGGCCGGGGCGCGCAGTCGAGTTTGTACCGCTTTCTTTACGGTAATGCGAGACGCCCGTCCGGTTTCGCCAGGGCGGGCGGCGCCGTTCAGAAGCCTTCCAGCACCACCTTGCCCTGGGCCTTGCCGCTTTCGATGAAGGCGTGGGCGCGGCGCAGGTTGTCGGCATTGATCTTGCCGTAGTGCTCGCCCAGCGTGGTGCGCAGGGTGCCGTTGTCGATCAGCCGCGCAGCCTGGTTCAGCAGTGCGTGCTGGGCGATCAGGTCGGGCGTGCCGTGCAGTGGCCGGGCGAACATGAACTCCCAGTGCAGCGAGGCCGACTTGCCCTTGAGCAGGCGCACGTCGATGGCCGCGGGGTCGTCGATCAGGGCGATCTTGCCTTGCGGCGCGATGGCCTCGGCCATCTGCGCGAAGTGCTTGTCGGTCTGGTTCAGGCCCGCGATGAAACTGACTTGCGGATGGCCGATGCGCTTGAGTTCCTCGGTCAGGGGCTTGCTGTGGTCGATGACATGGTGCGCGCCCAGCTCGCGCACCCAGGCCTGGGTTTCGGGCCGCGAGGCGGTGCCGATGATGGTCAGGCCGGTCAGTTGGCGCGCCAGCTGGACCAGGATCGAGCCCACGCCGCCGGCCGCGCCGATGACCAGCAGGCTCCCCTGGCTGGGGGCGGCGTTGTCCAGCACGCGCAGCCGGTCGAACAGCAGTTCCCACGCCGTGATGGTGGTCAGCGGCAGGGCGGCCGCCTGGGCGAAGTCCAGGCTTTGCGGCATGCGGCCGACGATGCGCTCGTCCACCACGTGCAGTTCGCTGTTGGCGCCAGGGCGCGTCAGGGCGCCGGCATACCAGACCCGGTCGCCGGGCTGGAACAGGCTGGTCTTGGCGCCCACGGCGCGCACGATGCCCGCCGCGTCCCAGCCGATGATCTCGGGCTGGCCGTCCTTGGGCTTGCGGTTGGCGCGGATTTTCACGTCCACCGGATTGACGGAAATGGCGTGGACCTCGACCAACAGGTCGTGGTCGCCGGGCACGGGGTCGGCCACGGTGATGTCCTGCAGCGCCTGGGGATCGTTGGCGGGCAGGTTCTTGAAATAGGCGATGGCTTTCATGGAAGGGTTCCAGGACAGGAAAAGGAAATCAGGCGATGGTGCGGACCACGCCGCCGTCCACGCGCAGCGCGGCGCCGTTGGTGGCCGAGGCTTGTTTGGAGCAGGCGTACACGACCATGTTGGCCGCTTCCTCCACGGTGGCCAGGCGGCGCAGCAGGGAGGTGGGGCGATGCTGGGCGATGAAGTCGCGTTCCATCTGTTCTTGCGGGATGCCTTGTTCCTTGGCCATTTCGGCGAAGAAGTCGGCCACGCCTTCCGAACGCGTGGGGCCGGGCAGCACGGCGTTGACCGTGACGCCGGTGCCGGCGGTCAGTTCTGCCAGGCCGCGCGACACGCCCAGCAACGCGGTCTTGCTGACGCCGTAGTGGATCATTTCGGCGGGGATATGCAGCGCCGATTCGCTGGAGATGAACACAATGCGGCCCCAGTTGGCGGCCAGCATGCGCGGCAGGTAGTAGCGCGACAGGCGCACGCCGCTCATGACGTTGGTGTCCAGCATGACCTGCCAGTCGTCGTCGGTGATCTCGGTGAAGGACTTGGGCGCGAAATAGCCGGCGTTGTTGACCAGGATGTCGATGTCGGGATGGGCGGCGCAGATCGAGGCGGCGCCGTCGGCGGTGGCGATGTCGGCCTGCACGGTGCTGACCTGGGCGCCGGGATGCTGCCGGACGATGGCGTCGGCGACGTGCTTGAGTTTGTCGGCGTTGCGGCCATGCAGCACGACCTCGGCGCCGCTTTCGGCCAGACCTTGGGCGATCGCCAGGCCGATGCCGCCGGATGACCCGGTGACCAGGGCCTTCTTGCCGTTCAGTTCGATTTTCATGAGGGACTCCATTGCAGGTTCGGGGGTGTGGCCATCATTACCTGTCCGCGGACAATGAAAAACCGGCTAGCATCGGACTCAGTTTCAATATTTTTTTGAAAATGAGCCCATCATGCTTCGGTTTGAGGACCTTCGGATCTTTGTGGCGGCCGCGGACCACGGCAGTTTTTCCGCGGCGGCGCGGGAGTTGGACCTGACGCCCGCCGTGGCCAGCGCAGCCCTCAAGCGGCTGGAGCTGACCCTGGAAACGCGCCTGTTCGTGCGGTCCACCCGCAGCTTGCGGTTGACCAGCGACGGCGAGCGCTATCTGGAATATGCGCGTGCCGCGCTGTCGACGCTGCAAGCGGGGCAGAATGCCCTGGCACGCGACAAGACCGCGATATCCGGCAGCCTGTCGGTGTCGATTCCATCGGACCTGGGCCGCCATGTGCTGTTGCCCTGGCTGGATGCATTCCAGCTGCGCTACCCGCGCGTCAGCTTCCAGGTGCGCATCAGCGACCGCCTGGCCGACCTGTACCGCCAGCCCGTGGACATTGCCTTGCGCTACGGCACGCCCAACGATTCGAGCCTGGTGGCGCTGCCGCTGGGCGAGCAGAACCGCCGCGTGGTGTGTGCGGCCCCGGCCTATTTCGCGCGTCACGGCACGCCGCAGGCGCCGGCGGACCTGCGCCGCCACAACTGTCTGTGTTTCGTGCTGGGCGAGTCGCTGCACGACCGCTGGTCGTTCGAGCGCGCGGGCGTCAGCCAGACCGTGCCGGTCAAGGGCGACCGCGTGGGCGACGATGGTGATCTGGTGCGGCGCTGGGCGCTGGCGGGGCATGGCGTGGCGTATAAGTCGCGTTATGACGTGTTGTCCGATCTGCGCGCCGGCAGGCTGGTTGAGGCGCTGTCCGACTACGCCAGCGAGCCGTCACCGCTGTACCTGCTGTGCGTGCACCGCATGCTGTTGTCGCCCACGGTCAAGCGGCTGCGTGAGTTCCTGCAGACGCGTCTGCGCGAGTTCGAAGCGGGCGCCTAGCCTGCACGCTGAGCCGTCGGCCCGCGACGGCCGGGGTGCGGATGCGTCGTGCGCGACAGCGCTGGCCGCCAGATTTCAGCGCGCGATGCGTCGGTCAATGATGCGCGGCCGCCCGTGCATTCGCCGCCCGGGTGCGGGCGGCCTTCTTGGCGGCGGCCGAGCGTCCCGCCGCACCCTTGGTGGCGGCCGCCTTCCTGGCCGCGGCCGAGCGATCCGCGGCGGTGCGCGTGGCGGCCGCCTTGCTGGCATGGCGCGACAGCGCAGCCTTGGAGGCCGGCTTGGAGCTTTCCTGTTTCAGGGCGCGGGTGGTGGCGCGGGCGCGGGTTGCGGACTTGGCGTGGCCGTCATGGGCCGTCTGGCTGTCCTGCTCGGCCTTGCGGCGCGTGCTCGCGCTGGCCTTCCTGGGGGCGGGCAGATCGACGCCGGCGCGCCGCGCCTGCGACAGGCCGATGGCGATGGCCTGCTTGGTCGAGCGCACACCGTGTTTGCCCTGCCGGACCCGGTCGATTTCCTCGCGGACGAATTCACCGGCCTGGGTGGATGCGGATTTGCCTTGCTGCTTGTCGCGCGCGGCGCGTTGCAGGGTTTTTCGTTCAGGCATGACGACACCTCCTTGCTTGCGGTTGCGGAATCGAATCCGTCGTCGCGACCGAGGCCGCGGCCGCGGCGACGGAACTCGTAACACCACTCTAGCGCCCAGCGGGTATCCTGTGTGTTCGAATGGATTGCCGGTCGTAAGCGCCGGAACACCGCGCGCGCCCGACGATTCGCGACTCACCCCCTCTATCGCGGAGACGAGCTATGTCGAATCATGTCTACAAGCAGATCGAATTGGTGGGCTCTTCCACCAAGTCCACCGACGACGCCATCACCCAAGCCATTGCACGCGCATCCGAGACCCTGCGCAACCTGGATTGGTTCGAAGTCACCGAAGTGCGTGGCCACATCAAGGACGGCAAGGTCGCTCACTGGCAAGTGGGGCTGAAGATAGGCATGCGCCTGGAAGGCAATGAATAACCCACGCTGGTGAGTTATTGAGCACGCCTTCCAAGTGATTGTCGGATAACGCGTTTTTCGACTTGTTGCGCGACTGTTCATAGGCTTGTCCACATTCGATGGGGACAAGCCCATCCGGCTTGTCGCGCCGCGCCGGGACCCGGCGCCGCGCCTGGGGGCGGTGCCGTCAACTGAGCGTTCTTTGCCCGCTCGCTGCAAGTCATTGGTGCATAAGCGTTTTAACGGGCTACGCGCAGGCTGTCCTCAGGCTTATCCACATTTGGCGGGGACAACCTCGGCCGTCGAACGGCCCATTGCACCTTTCTTGCTCACCCCTTGCAGGCTGTTGATATGCAAGGAGATTATCGACCTGCCCCCGAACTGTCCTCATGCTTGCCCACAGAATGCTGGGACAAATCCCCACGCCACCGCTTGTGTCCGGGAAGGCTGGTCATGCATCCAGGGTTGATGTGTATAACTGCGCCGGATTTCATCCATACGGAGGATTGCGCATTTTTTGACCACGACTTGCAAGTGCTTGGCGAGACAGGAGATTCTGACTCTCCCCCCAAGCTGTCCTCAGTGTTTTCCACAGTTCCCGGGGGTAACTGTCGATCCGTGCCGCCACGCGGTCGTCCTTGCAAAAAAAAGCCCCCCGACGCATCGGGGGGCTTGATCGCCCGGAGGTAGACGGGCGATCTGTGCCGGGCGGGGAGGCGCCCCGGAACCCGGCAACGGCGGCGATCAGGCGTTGAACTTCTTGATCCAGTCGACGTAGCGGTCGATCCAGCCTTGCAGAAACTTGCGCGTGCCTTCGTTGGTGATGTTGTATTGGTCGTCGACCAGGCCGTCGGTGTATTGCAGGAAGACTTCCGGCGTGGTCAGGGCAACGGCGCCCTCGGCGGCCAGGATGTTGCGCAGGTGCTGTTGCATGAGGGCGGTGCCCGCGGCGCTGGGAGAGGTGCCCAGGACGCCGACGGCCTTGCCGGTCCAGGAATTCTGGCCCCACGGGCGCGAGCCCCAGTCGATGGCGTTCTTGACGGCGGCGGGCAGCGAACGATTGTGCTCGGGCGAGACGAACAGGATGCCCTGGGCATCCTGGATCTGCTGCTTCAGCTTGGCCGCAGGCGCGGGCAGGTTGTTCTCGTTGTCCTGGTTGTACAGCGGGATGTCGCCCAGGCTGACGTAGTCGAACTTGAAGTCCGCGGGTACCAGTTTTTCCAGCGCACGCGCCAGGCGCAGGTTGATCGACGCGGCGCGCAAGCTGCCGACGAAAACAGCGATCTTGTAGGTGCTCATGGGGCGGGGCTCCAGGGGACTGAGGAACGCCCAGTGTAGACCGGTCCTCATGACGGCTCAATGCCAGCCGGCCAATAACCTTATGACGCCGCTCGATCCGCGCCATGCCCCGGCGCGCCGGGCATCGCGCCGATTACCCCGCCATCAGGCTGACGTGTGCCGACACCACGCGCCAGCCTTGCGGCGTGCGCATCCAGGTCTGGCTCTGGCGACCGATGCGGTCGCTGCCGTCGCGTTGGAATTCGATGTTGGTGGTGGCGAAATCGCGGCCGTAGGTGGTGATCGCCGTGCGCAATACCTGGCGCGCCAGCCCCTGCGGCGAACGGCCGGCGCGAAAGGCGCGGATGGCGTCGTAGCCGTAGAGGTTTTCGCTGGCGCCGTAGCGCAGGGTATGCGGGCTGTTCCAGAACAGTTCGTCCAGCACCTCGACCTGGTTGTTGACCAGGGCGGTCTCGTAGCGGGCGAAGGCCGCGGTGACGTCGGTCACGACGTCGGGCAGGTTGATGTCCATCGATATCCTCGGGAGGTGTTGCATGCACCGTCGTGGTGCGTAATCTAGGGTAATCACCAATGTGGTGTCTGCTGCGGTGCGCAAATTCCGTCGGCGAACCGGCCGCGGCGCTCTGGCAAGGGCGGCATGTTGCGGCGCAAGGCTGGCACGCCGTTTGCTAGGGTAAACACGGCATAACACGCTGTACGCTGCCCCAGGAGTTCCGTCATGTCCAGTTCCGCCGTTTCCGCCCCGGTCACCATGCTGGTGACCCGTCACATCGCGCCCGAACGCTACGGGGATTTCCTGTCCTGGATGCGCCAGGGCGAAATCCTGGCCGCGGGCTTTCCCGGCTTTCTCGGTTCGGGCGTGCTGCAACCGCCCGAGGGCGGCGATCAGTACCAGATCGTATTGCGCTTTAACGATGAGGCCAGCCTGAACCGCTGGGAAAAATCCCTGCCCCGCCGCATGTGGCTGGAACGCGGGGCGGCGCTCGTGCGCGCCAGCCATGCGCGCCGCGTCAGCGGCATGGACAGCTGGTTCGGTTCGCAAGGCAACAGCGCGCCGCCGCGTTGGAAGCAGGCCGTCAGTATCTGGCTGGCGTACTTCCCGGTGTTGCTGGCGTTTTCGTTGCTGGTCAGCGAACACCTGGCGGCGTTGCCGGTGTTCTGGCGTGCGCTGATCACCAGCGTCGCGATGACGCCGGTGATGGTGTTTGTCTGCATTCCCTTCGTCACCCGGCGGCTCAGCCGCTGGTTGCAGCCGCGCTGAGCCCGGCCGGGCCGGCGCCGCGCGCCAGCCCATCCGCGTGGCGCAGGCGGCCACGCGCGCGCTCATGCCGCCTGCGCGCGGCGGGTGGCATAGATCCGATGCAGCGTGATCTTGCGCACGGCCGCCTGGCTGTCGCCGATATGCGCCTGCAGCAGCCTCGTGGCGCCATCGGCGTCGCGCTGCAGGATGGCGGTAAGGATCGCGCCGTGCTCCGCGTAGGTGTGGGCGATGCGTTCGGGCTGCGTGAAATCCAGGCGCCGCACGATGCGGATGCGTTCGGTGGCGGCGCGATGCACGCGGGCGATTTCGGGGTTGCCGGCCGCGGCGACCAGGTCCATGTGAAAGCGTTCGTCCAGGTCGGCCAGCCATTCGCCATCCTGCGAGTAGTGGCTGGCGTCCACCAGCCAGATGTCGGTCAGCGGCTGCAAGGCGCGGCGCGGATCGGGCACCTGATCCGGCGCACACAGGGCCCGCACGGCGGCGGTTTCGAGCACGCTGCGCAGTTCATAGAAATGATCCAGCGTGTCGAAGTCCAGCGGCTTGACCAGCCAGCCGTTGCGTTGGCGCACCTCCAGGTAGCCTTCGCGTTCCAGGCGGAACAGGGCCTCGCGCACCGGGGTACGGCTGACGCGCAGGCGGTCGGCGATTTCGGTCTCGGTGAAGCGGTCACCGGGCGCCAGCCGGAAATCCAGAATGTCGCGTTTGAGCGTGCCGTAGGCGGCGTCGGCCAGGTTGCGGGGCGTGTCGAGGACGGCGAAGGGAGAGTCCATGTCGGGGCCTGAGGTGACGGTGTAGGGGCGGTTGCCGGGCGGCCTGGCTTATCGGGACGGGCGCGCGCTCGCCGCGCCGGCCCGTTCCAGCCGCTGCGCGGCCGACAGGCAGTCGGCCTCGCGCCAGGGCGCGCCGATCAACTGCACGCCCAGCGGCAAGTGCGCGTCGGGTCCGATGCCGGGCCACAGCGGCGCGGTGCACACGGGCAGGCCCAGGCACGAGATCGGCTGCGTCAGCAGGCCCATGCTGGCACGCGCGGGCAAGGACTGGCCGGCCAGCGTCAGCGTGTCGGTGCCTATCGCGGTGGCGGGCACGGGCGTGGCGGGGGCGATCAGCACGTCGTAGCGCGCGAACAGCGCCAAGGCGTCGCGGTAGACGCGCTGGCGGATCCGCTGTGCCTGCTGCACCCACGCGGCCGGCACCAGGCTGCCGGCGACGAGGCGGGCGCGTGAATGCGGCTCGTAGTCGTCGTAGCGCGTTGTCAGCCGTTGCCGGTGCAGGGCGCCGCCTTCGGCCGCGGTGATGATGAAGGCCGCGGCGCGCGCTTGCTCGGCGCCGGTCAGTTCGACGATATCGGCCGCGCCCAAGGCGCGGGCGGCGATGTCCACCGCCAGGCGGGCCTCGGGGCCGGCCCAGTGCGAAAAATAGCCGCCCAGCACCGCCACGCGCAGCGGGCGTTCGGAGGTCAGCGCGGTCAAGGCGGGTTCGGTGGCGCGCTGCGCGCAGGCCGGGTCGCCGGCGTCAGGGCCTTGCAGCACGTCGTAGGCCAGGGCCAGGTCGGCCGTGCTGGCGGCAAAGGGGCCCAGGTGATCCAGGCTGCCGACGAAGGGGTACGAACCCGTGCGCGGCAGCCGCCCAAAGGTGGGTTTCAAGCCGAATACGCCGCATAGCGATGCGGGCACGCGGATCGAGCCGTTGGTGTCCGATCCCAGTGTCAGCGGCACCAGGCCGGCCGCCACCGCGGCGGCACTGCCGCCCGATGAGCCGCCCGCGATGCGGGTGATGTCGTGCGGATTGCGGCACGCGCCGTAGTGCGTGTTCTCGGTGGTGAAGCCGTAGGCGTGTTCGTCCATGTTCAGCGCGCCCACCAGCACGGCGCCGGCGTCGCGCAGGCGCGTCACCAGCGCGGCATCGCTTGCCGCCGGCGGGTTGCCGGCATTGACCCGGCCGCCGGCCAGGGTCGTTTCGCCAACGATGTCGAACAGGTTCTTGACCGCGTACGGCACGCCGGCCAGGGGCGGCAGGGTGTCGCCCCGCGCACGGCGGGCGTCGATGGCGGCGGCTTCCTGCCGCGCCCGGGCTTCGGTGACGGCGGTAAAGCAGTTGTAGCGCGGGTCGAGTTCCCGCACCCGTGCCAGCGTGGCTTGCAGCACCGCCATTGCGCTGCGTTCACCGCTGCGCACCTGCCGTGCGATTTCCAGGGCGGCGCCGCTCACGGACGGAACACCGATGCGGATTCCAGCTCCACCGGCAGCGCCTCATCGATGAAGGTCGAGGCGATGGCGTGGATGCGCGAGAACTGCTGCGCCACGTCGGCGGTATCCGCTTCGCGCAGGGCATAGCCCGACAGCGCCAGCGCACTGCGCACGTATTGGTCGATGGTTTCCTGGGTCATGGTGGATTCTCCAGACGGAAGGGAGGGGATTTACCGGCGCACTTCGCGCTGGAAGATGTCCAGGCTCAGTTTCTTCATGCCGATGAAGCTGGGTTCGGACAGGGTATCGACCGTGCGCGGGCGGGCATCGCCGTAGTCCAGGATTTCGGCCACGCGGGTCGGGCGCTTGGTCAAGAGCAGCACCTGGTCGGCCAGGTACACGGCTTCTTCCAGGTCGTGCGACACCAGCAGCATGGTCGTGCCGGTCTGCATGAAGACCTCTTGCAGCTTTTCGCGGATGAACAGCGTCATCTCGAAATCCAGCGCGGAAAAAGGTTCGTCCAGGAACAGCACTTCCGGTCCCGGCGCCAGGGCACGCATGATCGACGCGGTCTGTTGCTGGCCGCCCGAAAGCTCGTAGGGATAGCGCTTCAGGTCGAACTTGACGTCGAACGAGGCCACCAATTCCTCGACGCGGGCATCCACCTCGGCCTTGCTGCGGCCTTCCAGACGCAGCGGATAGGCGATGTTGTCGATAGTGCGCAGCCACGGGAACATGGCTTCGCGATAGTTCTGGAACACGTAGCCGATCTTGGTCTGCGCCAGCGATTTGCCGTCGAACAGGATCTCGCCGGCATCGATGGGGATGAGCCCGGCGATCATGTTGATCAGCGTGGACTTGCCGCAGCCGTTGGGGCCGAACACCGAGACGATCTTGCCCTTGGGGATGTCCAGGTTGAAGTTCTCGTACAGCGGCCAGCCGGCGAAATACTTGGTCAGACCGCGGATCGTGATGTGGGTGCCGGCCGGGCCCGGCTCGAAGGGCGCGGGCGTGGGGGCGGGGGCGATGATGGGGTTGATGACGGTGGACATGATTATCGGCCGCTCCAGTGGACCACGCGCTTTTCCAGCACCAGGAAGACAATGTTCAGCACGTAGCCCAGGGCGCCCGCGGCCAGGATCGACGCGTACATCTCGCGCACGTTCAGCACCTGCTGCGCATTGATGATGCGGTTGCCCAGCCCGCTGTCGGCGCCGATGAACATCTCGGCCACGATCACGATGACCAGCGCCATCGACACGCCGCTGCGCAGGCCCACGAAGGTCGGCTGCAGGCTTTCCCAGATCAGCACGTCCTTGAAGATCTGCCAGCGCGAAGCGCCCATGACCCGCGCCGCCATCACCCGCTGCTTGCGCGCGTTGATAACGCCGTAGGCGCTGTTGAACAGGATTACCAGCACGGCCGCGAAGGCGGCGATGGCGATCTTGTTCATGTCGGTCACGCCGAAGATCATCAGGAACAGCGGAATCAGCGCGGACGACGGCGTCGAGCGAAAGAAGTCCACCAGGAATTCCACGCTGCGATAGGCCTTTTCATTGCTGCCCAGCAGCACGCCCAGCGGCACGCCGATCACGCCGGCGATCACAAAGGCCTGCAGCGTGCGGTTGACGGACGACAGGAAATCCCCCAGCAGCGGGCCGCCCGCCATGCCCTTGGCCAGCGCCACCAGCGTGGCGCTTGGCGTGGGCAGCAGGACGGGGCTGACCAGTTGCAGGCGCACGACCAGGTCCCACACGACGAACAGCGCCAGGGGACCGATCAGCGGCAACAGCCGCGCGGCGGTCCACTGGCGCGGCGCCCGGGAGGTTGGCGCGGCAGCGCAGGGGCGCAGGGCGGACGCGGCTTGCGGCGCTGCCGTCACGGCGGCGGCCGGCGCGGTTGTCGCGCGGTTGGCGTTGATCGCGTCCATGGCTCAGCCCTTGTACAGCATCGAGGCCACGTCGACCTTCTGCGCGAAGATGCCCTTGTCGGCAAACAGGTCGAAGAATTTCTGGAAGTACTGGATGTCGCTGGGCGTGAACTCGTTGTAGAGCGTGTAGGCAGCCAGCGGCACGGCCTCGGTCATGGGGCCTTCGATGGCGGTGTAGCCCTTCATGAAGGGACGGGCCTCGTCCGGTTTGTTGCGGATGAGCTCGATGCCGCGGGCATAGGCGGCGATGAATTTCTTGCTTTCCTCGGGATGCTTTTTCAGGAAGGCGGTGGTCAGCGACGCCGAGCCGCCGAACCACGGCGCCATCGGATCGCCCAGCACGTATTTGGCGATCACCCCGGTCTCCAGCACACGGGTGGTGCCGTTCAGGCGGCCGACCGTGCCGGTGGGTTCCAGCGTGTAGCACGCGTCCAACTGGCCGGCGGCAACCGCGGCGACGTGCTGGCTGATCGCCAACTCGACCACGGTTGCCCCGGTTGCGCCGGCGCGCTCCAGTACTGCCTTGGCCAGCGTGGCATTCTGGATGCCGGGTCCAGAACCGACCTTTTTCCCCTTGAGGTCTGCGATGGATTGGATGGGACTGTCCTTGGCGACAATGAACTCGTCCAGTACGTTTTTCGCGTTGCTGGGATTGGACGCGAAGATCTTGAACAGGCCGGGCGAGGCGATCTCGCCAATGGCCAGGTTGGCCGAGCCGGTGCCGTTGGCGCTGCCGTCGGCGCGGCCAGCCAGCATGGCTTCCATGACCTGCTGGGCGCCGGCGAACTTCAGCGCTTCGACATTCAGGCCGGCTTCCTTGAAGTAGCCCTTTTCGATGGCGGCATAGAACGGCAGCCCGGCCGCCACGGGCCAGTAGCCGATGCGGATCACCGGACCGGACTGGGCCCGCACCAGCGCGGGCGCGGCCAGTGCGGCGGCGCCCAGCGCGGCGCCCTGCATCAGCTTGCGGCGGGTGGCGTTGAAGGCAAAGGGCGCGGGGCGGTGGGTCATGCGGAACTCCTGGTCGGCTGGATGGGCGCTTGTAGACAAGCTTGCATACCAGCAGACAAGCAAGAGCCGTGCCAACTTGTGAACATGGCAGGGTTTCCTGGGGCGGCGCACGGGCGGGGGCCGCCGTGGGGCCCGGCATGAACCAGATTGGTGCATGCCGGCACCGCGGCAGGGCGGCAGTGGCGGCCGCGCGCCGTCAGGCGGTAGGATGTGGGCGGATCAAGGCTTGCCGCCTTGGCATTTCAGGAAGATGGCGCGTCGCCTGGCGCGCCGCGGCGTGGATATGAATACCCGTTTTGTCGAAGCGTTTCTGTGGTCAGCGCGGCTGGGCAGTTTCCGTGCCGCCAGCGACCGCCTGCACATCACCCAGGCGGCGGTCGCCAACCGCATCGCCTCGCTCGAAGAGGACATCGGCGCGCGCCTGTTCGAGCGGGATGCCAAGGAGCTGCGGCTGACCGCGGTGGGTACGCGCCTGCTGGACTACGGCGAGCGCCTGCTCGAATTGCGCCAGCAGATCCTGTCGCTGGGCCGCACCGGCGACGAGGTATTCGGGCTGGTGCGCATCGGCGCCATCGAAACGGTGGTGCACACCTGGCTGATCGGTTTCCTGACCAATCTGCGGTCCACTTATCCGGGCATCGAAGTGCAGTTGACGTCGGAAACCACCCGCGCGTTGCATCGCGGGCTGCGCGAAGGCACGCTGGACATCGCGTTTCAGACGGATCTGCTGACGGACACGGGCGTCATCAGCACGCCTTGCCTGCCGATGGAAATGGGCTGGGTGGGGCCGGCGGGGGACGAAGAATCGCTGACCGTGCAGCAACTGCTCAGCGAACCGGTGCTGACCATGAGCCCCGGCTCGCAGCCGCACGAGGCCTTGAAGAACCTGTTTCGCGAGGCCGGCATCCCGCTGGGCAAGGTGCACTGCGTCAGCTCGATCTCGGCGCTGGCGCGGCTGGTGCGCAGCGGCTTTGGCCGCGCGCTGGTGCCGCTGCCGCCCATTTATGAGTACGTGGCGCGTGGCGAGATGCAGGTGATTCGCAGCGACATGCCGGTGCCGCCGCAGTTGCTGGTGGTGAGCTACCTGGAGGGCGCCGGGTCCGATGCCATCCGCCTGGTGGCCGAACTGGCCAGCCGCGCGTCGGACCAGTACACCGCGTCGGTCGCACCGCCCAAATTCGGTTCGGCGCAATAGCGTTATCCCTTAGTGAGCTTTCAGTAATTCTGTTGCTATCGCGAAGAATTACTCGTTTGGCTGGGCAAGGCCTGTAGGCCGAAGATGACACCCTTCTGCAACCGAAGGGTTTTCGTCTTCCATGAGCCAAACCACCACGTCTTCCACGCCGCTGCCCAACGGGATGCTGTTCGTCGCCTGCGACGTCGATCCCGCGTTCGAAACCGATTTCAACCGCTGGTACGACCGCGAGCACGTGCAAGAGCGCGTGCGCATCCCGGGATTTCTGTCCGGCGCGCGCTACTTTTCGCTGTCGGGCGGGCGCAAGTACCTGGGCCTGTATCGCACCGAATCGCTGGGCGCGTTTACCACGGCCGACTACCGCGCCGCGTTCGAGCGCCAGACCCCTTGGTCGGTGAGCAACCTGGACCGCATGCGCGACCCGATGCGCCGCGTCTGCGCCGTGCAGGCCGTGACCGGCTTTGGCAGCGGCAGCCACATCGCGGTGCTGCCGCTGGTGTTCGGCGGCGACGCCGCCGCGCTGGCGGCGCGCGCCGCTGACGCAGGCGCCACGCTGGCGCAGGCCGATGGCTTCGTGCAGTCGTACCTGCTGGCGCCGGATGCCCCCCTGAGCGGCCCGCTGCCGCGCGAGTCCACTGAAAACCGCCGCCTGGATCCGCTGTTCGTCGTCGAAACCAGCTCGGCCGAGGTGGCGCGGGCCTTGGGCGAGCAGGCTGCCGCCGCGCTGGGCGCACGCCCCGCCGACACCTGGCTGCTGGAACTGGGCTGGAAACTGGCGGCCGCCGATCTGCGCTGAGCCGGGGCGCGCTCCACACACCACAACATGGGGAAACACAATGGCTGAAAACACGCTGCACGCACCGGCATCGGCGCACTCGGCGGTCTTGCCGGACAAGATGAAACGCCTGGCCATGGCCAGCTCGGTCGGCACCACGCTCGAATGGTACGACTTCACCATCTACAACCTGATGGCGGCGCTGGTCTTCAATTCGATCTTCTTTCCGTCGTTCGATCCACTGACCGGCACCATCCTGGCCTTCTCGACCTACGCGGTCGGGTACGTCTCGCGGCCGCTGGGCGGCTTTGTCTTCGGCCACCTGGGCGACCGCCTGGGCCGCAAGTTCGTGTTGGTGGCCACGCTGGTGATCATGGGCATCTCGACCGGCCTGATGGGCATGCTGCCCACCTACGCCAGCTGGGGCGTGTGGGCGCCGGTGGCGCTGGTGGCCTTGCGTTTCATCCAGGGCGTGGCCCTGGGCGGCGAGTGGGCCGGCGCGGTGCTGCTGTCGATGGAGCACGGCAAACCCGACCAGCGCGGCCGCAACGCGTCGTTCACGCAGGTCGGGCCGTCGTGCGGCACGCTGATCGGCACCGGCTTCATCGCCGTGATCTCGGCCTGGCTCAGTCCCGAGGAATTCCAGGCCTGGGGCTGGCGCGTGCCGTTCATCTCAAGCGTGGCGCTGGTGCTGTTCGGCCTGTGGCTGCGCCGCGGCGTGGAAGAAACGCCGGTGTTCCTGGAAATGGAGCAAAAGCGCGAAACCGCCAGCACGCCCATCAAGGAAGTGCTGGGCCAGTACTGGCGCCAGCTGCTGGTGGCGGGCGGCTCGCGCATTGGTTCCGACGTGCTGTACGCGCTGGTGGTGGTATTCACGCTGACCTACGTGACGACGGTGCTGCACCTGTCGCGGCCCATGGCCTTGACGGCGACCATGCTGGGCGCTGCCCTGAACGCCGTGACGGTGCCGCTGTTCGGGCACCTGTCGGACAAGATCGGGCGCCGTCCGGTGTATCTGGCGGGCGCGGTGCTGGGGATGGTGTGGGCGTTCGTCTTCTTCACCTTGATGGATACCGCGCATCCCATCGCCATCTGCGCCGCGGTGGTGGTGGGCCTGCTGATCCACGCGATGATGTACGGCCCGCAGGCCGCCTTCATCACCGAGCAGTTCCCGGGCCGGGTGCGCTACGCCGGATCGTCGCTGGCCTACACGCTGGCCGGCATCGTGGGTGGGGGCTTCGCGCCGCTGATCATCGCCAGCCTGTTCAAGTCGTGGCATTCGACTCTGGCGATTTCGCTGTATGTCGTCGCCGCGCTGGCGGTGACCGCCTTGGCGGTGCTGGCCGCCAAGGAAACGGCCAAGTCGCCGTTGCAACGCTGATCCCGCGCCGGGACCGACCCGGCCCCCGCCCAGGCGGCAGGACCCGGATTCCGGGTCCTTTTTTTTGCCATGCCTGGCCGTGCAGCGGCGGATTTGTTCGGCAAAACGTCAGGTATCTGACTTTGCGCTGAACATCAAACGAAAATTGTTTACACTCGCATCCACAATATTCAAGTCTGGATGGGGACGCCGCGGGGCGCCACCCTGTTCGAGTTACGGGAGAAAGTCGATGCGCAAGTTGTTGTTGGGAGCGGTGCTGGCTGCCGCCGTGTTCGGAGGAACGGCACACGCCGCGGTGCAGCCCAAGGCCGTGGTCGCCACCTATTCGGACCTGGCGCTGGCGGGCTACGAGGATTCGCTGGCCGCCGCCAAGACATTGCGCGACGCCATCAATGCCTTGGTCGCCCAGCCCAGCGAGCAGACGCTCAAGGCCGCCCGCAACGCCTGGCTGGCCGCGCGCGTGCCCTACCAGCAGACCGAAGCCTACCGTTTCGGCAACCCCATCGTCGACGACTGGGAAGGGCGGGTGAACGCCTGGCCCCTGGATGAAGGCCTGATCGACTATGTCGACGCGTCCTACGGCACGGAAAAGGACGAGAACGCCTATTACGCGGTCAACGTCATCGCCAACGCCAAGATCTCGGTCGGCGGCAAGACCGTCGACGTCAGCAAGATCACGCCCAAGCTGCTGTCCGAAGTGCTGCACGAGGCCGACGGCAACGAAGCCAACGTGGCTACCGGCTACCACGCCATCGAATTCCTGTTGTGGGGCCAGGACCTGAACGGCACCGGCCCCGCGCCGGCCGACCGCAAGGGCACGCCGCAAGAGCGCCACGCCGGCAACCGCCCGCACACCGATTTCGATCCCAAGCAGTGCACCGGCGGCCACTGCGAACGCCGCATCGAATTCCTGAAGGCCGTGACCGACCTGCTGGTGACCGACCTGGAAGAAATGGTGGGCAACTGGAAGCAAGACGGCGCCGCCCGCAAGGCCGTGCAAGAAGACCCCAAGGCGGGCCTGATCGCGATGCTGACCGGTCTGGGCAGCCTGTCGTATGGCGAATTGGCCGGCGAACGCATGAAGCTGGGCCTGATGCTGCACGACCCCGAGGAAGAGCACGACTGCTTCTCGGACAACACCCACAATTCGCATTACTACGACCAGATCGGCATTCGCAATGTCTACCTGGGTTCGTACACCCGCATCGACGGCAAGACCGTGACGGGCGCCAGCCTGTCCGAATTGGTCAAGGCACGCGATCCCAAGCTGGACACCGAGGTGCGCGCCAAGCTGGACGCCACCGTGGCCGCCATGCAGGCGCTCAAGACCCGCGCCGAGACGGTCGAGACCTACGACCAGATGATCGCGGACGGCAACAAGGAAGGCAACGCGGTGGTGCAGGCCGCGATCGACCGCCTGGTCGACCAGACCCGCAGCCTGGAGCGTGTGATCACGCTGCTGGACCTGGGCAAGGTCGCCATCGAAGGTTCCGACAGCCTGGACAAACCCGACGCCGTATTCAAGTGAAGCTCGTATTCGCCGCCGTCATGGCGGCGTCGGTTCATGCCGGCGCCGCCGCCTCCTCCGCGCCCGCCGGGCGCGATGACCTGACCGCCGAAGACTGGCAACGCGTCCGCGCCGTTACCGCGCCCACGCGCGATTTCTCCAGGGCCGAGACCTTCGAGACCATGCAGGCGGGCGCCACGACCACCAACAAACTCATCAACGCCGACATCTTTTCGCAGCCGTCGGCCAACATGAGTTTCGAGCGCCGCCAGGAGTTCCAGGTGGGCAACGGCCTGTTCCGCAAGGACTGGGTCTCGGCGCCCGCGTCCACCCAGGCATCCGATGGCCTGGGGCCGCTGTTCAACGCACGGTCGTGCCAGGCCTGTCATACCAAGGACGGGCGCGGCTCCGTGCCGGGCTTCGATCCTTTGGAACGCCCCGACGCCGTGGCGCTGCTGCTGCGCCTGGCCGTGCCGCAGGGCCCGGACCGAGGCCACCCGAAACTGGCCCCCGGCGAACTGGCGGCGCTGCCCGAGCCCGTCTATGGCGTGCAACTGCAGAACTTCGCGGTGGCGGGCCTGCCGGCCGAAGGCCGCATGGAAATCGAATACACGCCGGTCACCGTCACGCTCAATGGCGGCGAGACCGCCACGCTGATGAAGCCGGTCTACCGCATCGACAACCTGGGCTACGGCCCGATGCGCAAGGACACGCAGGTGTCGCCGCGCCTGGCGCCACCGATGATCGGCCTGGGGTTGCTGGAATCCATCCACGAATCCGACATCCTCGCCAATATCGGCGCGGACAAGCGCGACGGCATCGTGGGCAAGGCCAATTGGGTCACCGATGCGCGCACCGGCGCGCGGGTGCTGGGCCGCTTCAACCTGAAGGCGGGCCAGCCCACGGTCGAGCAGCAGAGCGCCGCGGCGTTCTCCAACGACATGGGCCTGTCCACGCCGCTGTTTCCCAGCCATTACGGCGATTGCACGCCGGCCCAGCCGCAGTGCCTGAAGATGCCGCATGGCGCGCAGCCGCGCTTCGGTCCGGAGGAAGTGCCGGCCAAGCTGATGGACTTCGTCACGGTCTATTCCACCAACCTGGCCGTGCCGCAGCGGCGCGACGCCGATGACGCCCGCGTGCTGGCGGGCAAGAAGCTGTTCTACGAGGCCAATTGCGTCGCCTGCCACGTGCCCAAGTACGTCACCAGCCGCAACGCCAGGCAGGCCGAGCATCGCTTCCAGCTGATCTGGCCCTACACCGACATGCTGGTGCACGACATGGGCGACGATCTGGCCGACGGCGTGTCCGACGGACAGGCCACGGGCCGCGAATGGCGCACGCCGCCGCTCTGGGGCATCGGCCTGACCAAGACCGTGAACCCTTCGGCCACCTGGCTGCATGACGGGCGCGCCCGCACGCTGCTGGAAGCCGTGCTGTGGCACGGCGGCGCGGGCCAGCCCGCGCGTGACCGCGTGGTGGCGATGACACCCGCCGAACGCGCCGATCTCATCCGTTTCCTGGAGTCGTTGTGATGCCATCCCCTGTTGCCCGCCGGCATGGTCCGGCCAAGGCCGCGCTGGCCGCGCTGTTGCTGGCCGGCGCGTCGGTCTGGCCGATGGCGGTGCGGGCCGGCTTGCCCGCCGACCTGGGCGAACGCCTGGCGCAGGGCTACGCCCGCCCGGCCGCCACCGGTATGGCCGAGGCTGCCGGCCGCCTGGAGGGCGTGCTGGGACAGTGGTGCGCCAAGCCGGATGCGGACGGCGCCAAGCGGGTGCAGGACGCCTTTACGGCGCTGGCGCTGGCCTGGTCGCGCGTGGAATTGCTGCGCTTCGGGCCGCTGGTGCAGGCCAACCGCTTCGAACGTCTGGCTTTCTGGCCGGATACCCGCGGCGTGATGCCCAGGCAGGTGCAGGCGCTGATCGCCGCGCAGGACGCCGAACTGCTCAAGCCCGGGGCGCTGGCCGGGCGCAGCGTGGCGGTGCAGGGCCTGCCGGCGCTGGAATTCGTGCTGTACGGCGAGCCCGCGTTGCTCGAGCAGGCTGGCGCGCCCAGCTTTGCCTACGCCTGCGGTTACGCCGTGGCGGTGTCGGCCAACGTTGCGGCGATGTCACGTGATGTGGCGCAGGCCTGGAGCGCGCAGGGGGAATTCGGCCGCCAGTTCGCGCGGCCGCAGGCGGGCAACGATCTGTACCGCGATCCGCAGGAAGTGGCGGCCGAAGCCATGAAGGCGCTCTCCACCGGCCTGCAGTTCGCGCGTGACGTGAAGATCGTGCCGGTGCTGGGCGAGACCGCGGCAAGCGCCCGGCCCAAGCGCGCCGCGTTCTGGCGCAGCGACCTGTCCACCCGCATGTTGGCGGCCAGCCTGGACGGTCTGGCGGCGTTCTACACGGCGGGCGGCTACGTGCTGCCCAAGGGCGGCGAATGGATGCCGGGGGCGGTGCTGGGCGAACTGGCCAGCGCGGCCAGGACGCTGCGCGAGGTGCCCGCGCCGCTGGAGCAGGCGCTGGCGGACGCCGAAGGACGCCGCTTGCTGGGTCTGGCCGCCTTGACCCTGAAGAATGCCAAGGCCATCGTCGATCAAGACCTGGCGCCCACCTTGGGTGTCACCATCGGCTTTAACGCGCTCGATGGCGACTGACCCTCACTCCTCGGCGGCGATGATGCCGCCAGGGCCCGGCGCACGGGCCGCGCAGCCGGCGCGGCGCGATTTTCTGACGCGGGCCTCGGTCGGTGTGCTCGGCGCCGCCTGCGCCGGCGCATTGGGCGCGGCGCTGGGCTGGCCCCGCCGGGCGCTGGCCGCGGCCTCAGGCGATGACGCGGCGCGGTACGTCACGGCGCGCCAACGCGGTGGACGCGACGAAGCCGTGGTGCTGGATGCTGGCGGGCAGGACCGGCGCGTGGTGGCCATGCCGGCGCGCGGACACAGCTTCGCCATCGATCCGGCCGGCGCGCGCGCGGTGGTGTTCGGGCGCCAGCCCGGCTTTTTCGCCCTGGCCTTTGATATCCACGGCGAGCGCGCGCCCGTGGCATTGCCGCTGCCCGAAGACCGCCATTTCTTCGGCCACGGCGCCTATTTCGATGGCGCCCGGCTGCTGGCCGCCACCGAGAACGACTTTGAAGGCGGCCGGGGCGTGCTGGGCATTTACGACGCCACGCCTGGCGGCAACAACCGCCGCGTCGGCGAATTCGACAGCGGCGGCATCGGCCCGCACGAAGTGGTGCTGATGCCCGATGGCAAGACGCTCTGCGTGGCCAACGGCGGCATCCTGACGCATCCGGACTACGGCAAGCTGGAGCTCAACCTGGACACCATGCGCGCGTCGCTGGCGTATATCGACGCGGCCAGCGGCCGGCTGCTGGAACGGGTGGAACTGGCGCCCGAGCTGCATCGCCTGTCGATCCGCCATCTGGCGCTGGCGGCCGACGGCAGCGTGTGGTTCGGCTGCCAGTACATGGGGCCGGCGGGCGACCGCCCGGCGCTGGTCGGGCGGCATCGCCGCGGCGCCCGGCTTGAACTGTTCCCCGGCCCCGCGGCGGCGCTGCGCGAGATGCGCAACTACGTGGGATCGGTGGCGGTGGACGCGGCGGGCAAAGTGATCGCCACGTCCAGCCCGGTGGGCGGACAGGTGATGTACTGGGACGCGGAAAGCGGCCACAGCCTGGGCACAACGCGCCTGGCGGACGGCTGCGGCGTCGCGCCCGCGACGGGCGCGGGTTTCCTGGTCAGCAGCGGCCTGGGCGCGATGCTCCGCACCGACGCCGCCGGCCGCGAACAGCCGCTCATGCCGCCGTCGCGCGAGCGCGCCTGGGACAACCACCTGCGCAAGGTGACCGGCGCGACGTAAGCCTCGCGCCGTCGTCATCGCGGCATGCCGGCCAGTGGCGATCCACAGGCCGCGTCCTTACAAAGCTTGACACACCCGGCGCGTCGTCCGGCCCTGCCTGCAAGCCGCATCTGATAAAGTTTTCGGCTGTCTTTTTTGCATGAGGGAGCGTTAACGATGGAAGACGCCTTGAAGGAATTCAACGCCTGGGCCCCCAGGCTGGTGGACCTGGGCATCAATCTGCTGGTGGCCCTGCTGATTCTGGTCATCGGCTGGTGGGTATCGGCGCTGCTCGGCCGCTGGGTGCGGCGTATCGCCACGCGTTCCAGCAAGATCGATCCGACGATCGTGCCGATGTTCTACAGCACCGTGGTCTGGACGGTGCGCATCTTCACCCTGATCGCGGTGCTGGCGCGCTTTGGCGTGCAGACCGCCAGCCTGATCGCGGTGCTGGGCGCCGCCGGCCTGGCCGTTGGCCTGGCGCTGCAGGGCACGCTGCAGAACATCGCCGCCGGCATCATGCTCCTGATCCTGCGGCCGGTGCGCGCCGGGGAATACGTGGGCCTGAGCACCGGCGCCGAGGGCACGGTCGAAGAGGTCGGCCTGTTCCTGACGCGTCTCGTCCAGGTCGATGGTATTCACCTGACGTTGCCCAACAGCACGGTGTGGAACGCCACCATCACCAACTACAGCCGCAACAAGACGCGCCGCCTGGATATCCCGGTGCCGGTGCGCTATGGCGACGACCTGAACGCGGTGCTGGCCAAGCTGCAAGGCATCGTCGATGCCAATCCCAACGCGCTCAAGGATCCGGCGCCGCTGGTCAAGGTGATCGACTACAAAGAAAACGGCGTGGTCGTGAACGTGCGGGTGTGGGCCGAAGCGGCCAAGTACTGGGACCTGCGCTGGGGCCTGTACCAGGAAATCCGCAGCTCGCTCGAAGCCGCGGGCTTCCAGGCGCCGATTCCGCTGCGCGAGATCCAGAACCCCAAGACCAACGCGCCGGCCTGAGCTGCCCGCGCAAACGACAAGGGCGTCCGTGCTGGCACGGGCGCCCTTTTTTTCATGGGGCATCGCGAGACGCGGCGCGGTAAGCGGCCGCGCCGCGATTCATGCCCCGCGGTTGACCCGGCGCCTGACCGGCATCGCGCGCAGGTTCAGGCCTGCATGGCCAGCCGCGCCAGCTCGCCCTTGATCCAGCCGGCGATTTCGCGCTGGCGCTGCGCCGGCATGCGGTCGATGATGGCCGTGACGCTCACCGCGAGCAGCGGCGCGCCTTGCGCATCCAGCAGTGCGCAGCCCACACCCAGGGCGCCACGCACGGCGTGGTTGCCCACCACCGAATAGCCGCGCGCGCGGGTGTTTTCGATCAGGCGGAACATCTCTTGCGGCGTCATGCCGCCGTATTCGTCCAGGCGGCTGGAATTGCGTTCGACGATACCGCGGGCGACGTCGTCGGGCAGCGCGGCCAGCAGCGCCATGCCGCCCGAGCCCACGCCCAGCGGCTGGCGTTTGCCGGCGTAGGTGGCCAGGATCTGCACCGGGTAGCTGCCGATCTCGCGGTGCAGGCTGATCGAATCGTCTTCGTCGCGCACCACGAGGAACACGGCATCGCCCGTGCGGTCGGCCAGTCGGCGCAGCACCGGCAGCAACTGGCGCACCCGCGGATCGCGGGAACGCGTGTCGGGGTCCACCGCCAACTGGGCGCGGTATTTCTTGGTGCCCGTCACGGGCAGCACCAGGCCCGCGTCGAGCAGGGCCGCCAGCAGCCGGTAGATCGTGGGTCGTTGGATGCCCGTCAGGCGGGCGATATCCGTCACGCTGAGCCCGTCGGGGCCTTGATCCCGTAGGGCGGCCAGAACGGCCAATCCGCGCCGCAATGTGCGTGGGCCTGCGGCCGCGGCATCGCTGTCTTGCATGCAACTCTCTGAACTTTTGGGGGGTTAGTGCGGAACGGTCAAGGGAAAACCATAGTCCGTAGCGTGGACTCTACCTTGATGCACTGCGCGTGTATAGATCAGAATGCGTCATCCAATAATTCAAATCGTCCACTAGATGGACAGTACCTGCACGGAGACTCTATGATTACCGGTCAAAAGCCTGGTCTGCGGCGTATTGCCGCCACGCTGCTGGCTACCGCCGCAAGCGCTTTCGCAATGGGTTCTGCCCAGGCCGCCTACCCCGACAAACCTGTCCGCATCGTGGTCGGCTTTTCCGCCGGCGGCACCACCGATGTCATCGCCCGGATCATGGCCAAGGAGCTCACTGAAGCCCTGGGTCAGTCGTTCGTGGTCGAAAACAAGCCGGGCGCGGGCAGCAACATCGCCACCGACCAGGTCCAGCGCGCGGCCCCGGACGGCTACACGCTGCTGTTCGTGGCGGTGACCAGCGCCATCAACCAGACGCTCTACAAGAACGTCACGTTCGACCTGACCCGCGACTTCACCCCGGTGGCCCTGGGCGCCAAGGTGCCCAACATCCTGGTGGTCAATCCCCAGGTGCCGGTCAAGACGGTGCAGGAACTGGTGGACTACGCCAAGAAAAACCCCGGCAAGCTGGCATTTGCCTCGTCGGGCAGCGGCACGTCCATCCACATGGCCGGTGAACTGTTCAAGATGCAGGCCGGCATCGACGTGCTGCACGTGCCTTACAAGGGCAGCGCCCCGGCCATTACCGACCTGATCGGCGGCCAGGTGCAGTTCATGTTCGACAACATGCCGTCGGCCTGGCCGCACGCGCAGTCGGGCAAGCTGCGCGCGCTGGCAGTGACCACCTCCGAACGCTCCAAGAGCGCGCCGGACGTGCCCACCATGAAGGAAGCCGGTTTCGCCAACTTCGACGTGTCGTCGTGGTTCGGCCTGATTGCCCCGGCCGGCACGCCGCCGGAAGTGGTCAACAAGCTGAACGCCGCCATGGTCAAGGCACTGGACAAGCCCGAAGTGCAGCTCAGCTTCGAGAAGCTGGGCGCCGTGGGCGTGAAGACCACGCCGGCCGAATTCGGCCAGTTCATCAAGTCGGAAGTGGAAGGCTGGGCGCCGGTGGTCAAGGCCTCGGGCGCCACGGTCGACTGACCCGCTTCGTGCCGCGGGCGGCGTGCCGCCCGCGACCGATGCGCAGGGACGGGCGGATGCCCGTCCCTATTTTTTTGTACCGCGTTCGCCCCGGGCGGTCGCCAGCATCGCGGTGCAGACGCCGCGCAGCATGTCGACTTCGTCGCGGGTCAGGGCCACGCGCGAAAAAAGGTGCCGCATACGCGGCATCAGCTTCTTGGGATGGGCCGGATCCAGGAACTGCACCCCCACCAAGGCTTCTTCCCAGTGGGCCAGAAAGGCCTGCACGGCTTCGCCGGAGGCCGGCTGGGCGCCGCGGGCGGGCTCTTGCGCCGTCGAGGCCGGCAGCAGCGGGGCGCCTTGATCCACGAGCAGGGCGTAGCGCAGTTCCCAGGCAGCCAGTTGCAGGGCCTGGGCCACGTTCAGCGAGCTGTACTCCGGATTGGCCGGGATGTGGCAGATACGGTGGCACAGCCCGATCTGTTCATTGGTCAGCCCGGCGCGTTCGGTACCCAGCACGATGGCGGTGCTGCCTTCGGTCGTGTCAGCCAGGTGCGCCCGCGCCAGGTCGGCCGCCTGGCGGATGTCACAGGGAGGCGGGCCCAGGTCGCGCACCCGGGCGGTCAGGGCGAACGCCAGCGTTACGGGCGCCAGGGCCTCTTCCAGGGTGTCGTGGATGCGCGCGTTCTCCAGCACGTCCAGGGCGCCGCTGGCCAGCGCCACGGCTTCCGGCTGGGTGGTGACATCGGCGAATTTGGGGCCCACCAGCACCAATTCGGAGAAGCCCATCGTCTTGATTGCACGGGCCGCCGAACCGACGTTTCCGGGGTGGCTGGGGTTCACCATAATGAAGCGAACGCGTGAAAATGCTTGAGTCATTTAAAATGGCACGTTTGGCTTAGTGCCTTCCTGGTTTTTTGGGTCGATTTCCCCTATGGGGACAACGGCCGGCCCGGGGGGGCGGCTAGCGGCCTGTTCACCGCATACGTACGGAATTTTATGCACCCGATGCTCAACATCGCCATCAAGGCGGCCCGGCGTGCCGGCACCATTATCAACCGTGCCAGCATGGATTTGGAACGACTCACCGTGGCTCGCAAGGGGCCGCGCGATTATGTCACGGAAGTGGATCGCGCCGCCGAGGAGTCCATTGTCGAGACGCTGCACGCCGCTTATCCGGATCACGCGATCCTGGGCGAGGAATTCGGCTTGCAAGGTCCCGACCAGGCGGAATTCCAATGGATCATCGATCCCCTGGACGGCACCACCAACTTCATTCACGGCCTGCCCAACTACGCCGTGTCGATCGCGCTGACCCAGCGCGGCCAGGTCACGCAGGCGGTCATCTATGACCCGTCGCGCAATGAACTGTTCACCGCCAGCCGTGGCAGCGGCACGTTCCTGAACGACCGCCGCGTGCGCGTCTCGGGCCGCACCCGCTACCACGAGGCCCTGCTGGGCGCGCACTGGCCCAACTCGGGCGATCCCGAGCAAGGTTCGGCGCGCTTTCGCAACATGGCCGAAGGCAGCACGGGCGTGCGCCGCCTGGGCGCCACGGTGCTGGACCTGGCCTACGTGGCCTGCGGCCGCCTGGATGGCTTCTGCGGCGTGGGCCTCAAGCCCTGGGACCTGGCAGCCGGCAGTCTGATGGTGCTGGAAGCCGGTGGCCTGATCGCCGACTTCGACGGCGAGCAAGGCTGGATGGACACCGGCAACGTGCTGGCCGCCAGCCCGAAGATCTTCACCCAGATGCTGTCGGCCCTGAACCCGGCGCCGGCGGCCTGAGCCGTCTGTCCGATCCGGCGGCCCATTGCCCGCCGGTCGGTTGCCTGAGACGGCGGCGCGATCCGGCCGCGCCTTGCGCGCGGCCTGCCCACCGGCCCCTTGCGGCCGGTTTTTTCATGCGCGCCGCGGCAGGCGTCAGCGCCGCGCAACCCGCGGCCGTAGGGCGTGTGGACGAGGCGTGTCACCGGCGTGTCACGGATTTTCCATGTACGATTACCGGTCGTGTAACTTCTGGAGCTCCTGATGGAGTGGCTGCTGGACCCCGCTGCGTGGGTCGGCTTGCTTACCCTGGTCGTCCTTGAGATCGTCCTGGGAATCGATAACCTCATTTTCATCGCCATCCTGGCGGACAAGCTGCCGCCGTCGCAGCGCGACCGCGCGCGCATCCTGGGCTTGAGCCTGGCGCTCTTCATGCGGCTTGGCCTGTTGTCGGTCATGTCGTGGCTGGTCACCCTGACCACCCCCCTGTTTTCAGTCGGACCGCTATCGCCCTCGGGGCGCGACCTGATCCTCATGGCCGGCGGTTTCTTCCTGCTGTTCAAAGGCACGATGGAGCTGCACGAGCGCCTGGAAGGCGGCCAGCATGGCGGCTCGTCCGGGCCGCGCGTGTACGCCAGCTTCTGGGTCATCGTGACGCAGATCGTGGTGCTGGATGCCGTGTTCTCGCTGGACTCGGTCATCACCGCGGTGGGCATGGTCGACCACCTGGCCATCATGATGATCGCCGTGGTCATCGCCATCGGCATCATGCTGCTGGCGTCCAAGCCGCTGACCCGCTTCGTCAACGCCCACCCCACGGTCGTGGTGCTGTGCCTGGGCTTTCTGCTGATGATCGGTTTTTCGCTGCTGGCCGAGGCCTTCGGCTTCAAGGTGCCCAAGGGCTACCTGTACGCCGCCATCGGCTTCTCGGTGGCCATCGAAGCGCTCAACCAGGTGGCGCGCCGCAACCTGCTCAAGCTGGACGCTCGCCGCCCCATGCGCGAACGCACCGCGTCCGCCGTGCTGCGCATGCTGGGCAAGCGCCCGCCCGCCGAAGAACCCGACCTGCCCAGCGCCGACGGCCCGGCCATGCCGGCGTTCGGCGTCGAAGAGCGCAATATGGTCAGCGGCGTGCTGACTCTGGCTGAACGTTCCATCCGCTCGATCATGACGCCGCGCACGGACGTGTCCTGGATCAATATCGACGACGATCCGGAAACCATCCGGCGCCAGATCACCGAGGCGCCGCACAGCTTCTTCCCGGTGTGCCGCGGTTCGCTGGACGAAGTGCTGGGCATTGCCCGCGCCAAGGACCTGGTGGCCGACCTGATCACCGAGGGCCGCGTGCGCCGCAACCGCCTGCGCGATCCGATCATCGTCCACGAGGCCATCGGCATCCTGCGCCTGATGGATACGCTCAAGCGCTCGCGTGGTCAGTTGGTGCTGGTGGCCGACGAGTTCGGCGCCATCGAGGGGCTGGTGACGCCGATCGACGTCTTCGAAGCCATCGCCGGCGAATTCCCCGATGAAGACGAACTGCCCGACATCGTCGCAGACGGCCCCAACACCTGGAAGATCGACGGCGCGGCCGACCTGCATCACGTCGAGCAGGTACTCGAAACCGAAGGCCTGGTCGATGACGCCCAGGAATTCTCCACGCTGGCGGGCTACCTGCTGTCGCGCTTTGGCCACCTGCCCAAGCCGGGCGACGTGTGCGAATACGATATCCACCACGATCATTTCCGCTTTGAAGTCGTGGAAATGGATGGTCGCCGCATCGCGCTGGTGCGTGTCGAAAAGCGCGTGCCGGAACCGCTGGATGAAGACGCCTCGCTGACCAGCGATTAATGCCCCAAGCCCTTGTTTACCTGGAATCCCGCTATCGTGACTGACTCCACGCTCTACCTGATCAAAGCCTTCATCCTGGGCATTGTCGAAGGCCTGACCGAGTTCATCCCCGTGTCCAGCACGGGCCACCTGATCCTGATCGGCGACTGGATCAATTTCGAGTCCAGCCAGGGCAAGGTCTTCGAAGTGGTGATCCAGCTGGGGTCGATCCTGGCGGTGATGTGGATCTTCCGGGCCCGCCTGATGCAACTGATCCGTGGCACCCTGACCGGCGTGCCCAGCGAGGTGGCCTTCACCCGCAACCTGCTCATCGCGTTCCTGCCGGCCGCCGTCATCGGCGCCATCTTCATCAAGTCCATCAAGCAGGTGTTCTATCACCCGGGCGTGGTGGTGGTGACGCTGGTGCTGGGCGGCCTGATCATGCTGTACGTCGAGCGCCGTACCCGCCACACCCCGGGCGACGTGCCGGGCGCCGCGGACGACACCGCTTCGGACGAGCACGCCACGGCGCGCACGCTGGAACAGATCACCTGGAAACAGGCGCTGGGCGTGGGCGTGGCCCAGTGCCTGGCCATGATTCCCGGCACCTCGCGGTCGGGCGCCACCATCATCGGCGGCATGATCGCGGGCATCCAGCGTAAGACGGCCACCGAGTTCTCATTCTTCCTGGCCATGCCCACCATGCTGGGCGCGGCCGTGTACGACATGTACAAGAACATGGATCTGCTGACCCAGCACGACCTGTCCGGCATCGCCGTGGGCTTCGTGGCGGCCTTTCTGAGTGCCATGGTGGTGGTGCGCGCGGTGCTGCGTTTCGTGGCCAACCACACCTACCGTGTGTTCGCCTGGTACCGCATCGTGTTCGGCGCCGTCGTGGCCGCCTGGATCTTCACCCGTTAAGGCTGCTGCCCCGCAAGGGGGCGGCACAAAGGAAAAGGCCCGCGTCATCGTGACGCGGGCCTTTTCGTTTGGGGCGAGGCAAGGCGGGGGCGGGCCCCGGGCCTATTCCCCGGTTTCCAGGTCGTAGAACTGCAAGCCGTCGCGGTCGATGACCAGCCAGCCGCCGCGGGGCGGCGAGACGTGGTCGCAGTCCCAGTCGGGCAGCACCCAGCGTTCGCGCTTGGTGCCGTCGACTTCCAGCACGTGGCGGGCCGGGCGATGGGTATGCCCATGCACGAGCACGCTGACGCCGGTGTCGCGAAACACCTGCGCGATGGCGCCGGCGTTCACGTCCATGATCTCCATGGACTTGGTCTGGTTCGCGGCCTGGCTTTCGCCACGGGCCTGCTGCGCCAGGGCCAGGCGTTCAGGGATGGTCTTGGACAGGAACTCGGCCTGCCATTGCGGATTGCGAACCATCTGGCGGAACTGCTGGTAGGCCGCGTCGTCGGTGCAGAACTCGTCGCCGTGGGTCAGCAGCACATTGCCGTAGTCGGTCTGCAGCAGCGCCGGTTCGGGCAGCAGCTTGGCGCCGACCGCGGCGGCCAGCTCCTGGCCGATCAGGAAGTCGCGGTTGCCACGGCCCAGCCACACGGGAATGCGCGTGGCCGTGGCCTGCAGCGCCTTGAGCACCGTGGCAAGCCAGGGCGGCGCGGCGCGAATCACGTCGTCGCCGATCCAGGCGTCGAAGATGTCGCCCGGCAAGAGCAGGGCGGCGGCTTCTTCTTCAGCGGCCTGCAGAAAGGCCAGGAAGGCCTCCGAGGTGGCCGGCGTTGCCGGCCCCAGGTGCAGGTCGGACGCCAGCCAGATCGGGCCGGCCAGGGCAAGCTTATTCAAGAACTTCGGCCTTCTCGATGATCACGTCTTCGTTGGGCACGTTCTGGTGAAAGCCCTTGTTGCCGGTCTTGACGTTCTTGATCTTGTCGACCACGTCGGTGCCTTCGGTGACGCTGCCGAACACGGCGTAGCCCCAGCCGTTCGGCGTGGGCGCGGTGAAGTTCAGGAAGTCGTTGTTGGACACGTTGATGAAGAACTGGGCGGTCGCCGAGTGCGGGTCGCTGGTGCGGGCCATCGCCAGGGTGTACTTGTCGTTCTTCAGGCCGTTGTTGGCCTCGTTCTCGATCGGGGCGTGGGTCTGCTTTTGCTTCATGCCGGGTTCGAAACCGCCGCCCTGGATCATGAAGCCGTCAATCACGCGATGGAACACCGTGCCGTTGTAGAAGCCTTCCTTGACGTAGGTCAGGAAGTTTTCAACGGTCTTGGGCGCCTTGGCGGCGTCCAGGGTGATGACCATGTCGCCTTGGTTGGTGTGAAGCTTGACGCGGGGATTGGTGCTCATGGATTTTGTGCCTTCAGAAGGGGAGGTTGAGGGGGCGGCCGCGGGCGCGGCGCTGACGAGCGCTGGGGCAAAGGCGGCCAGCGCGAACGAGCACGCCGTCAGGCGCAGCAGGTGGAGGGGGGAGTAGCGAGACATCATTTGCGTTGCTTGTCCTTCAGCATGGTTTCGACTTCGCGAGCCTTGTCCTGCATGCCCGGCACGCCTTCACTGGCGGCCTGCTTGTAGGTGCGCAGCGCCTGCAGCAATTGCAGGTCGCCCAGGTTGGCGCGCGCGGCGGCGTAGCCCGGATCGGCGCGCAAGGCCATTTGCAAGGCATCCTGCGCTTTTTCAAGTTCACCCCGGCTGGCATATAGAGCCGCCAGGTTGTTCCAAGGTTCCGGCAGTTCGGGGAAGCGGGTCGTCATCTCGGTGTAGAGATCGATGGCTTCGGCCTTGCGGTCCAGGGCGGCCAGGGCGCGCGCGTGCTGGAACATCAGCTGCACGTCGGTGCCGCGCTGGTCCTTGATCTCGGCTTCCCGCTTTTCGATCATTTCGAGCGCTTGCGCGTTTTCACCGCGGTTCAGCAGGCGTTCGATGTAGGTGGTGATCTGCGAGGCGGTCGGCTGCAAGCGCGTGTCCACGCTGGGCTGGACCGACTTGAGCACGTTGGCCAGGCCTTCCCAGCCGCCTTCCGGGGGGATGGGATCCAGGGTGGTCCGGCTGGCGTTCGGGTTTTCTCCCGAGCCCCCGGCCATGGATTGGGCGAAAGCGCCGGCGACCGGCGAGCCGGCCAGGGCCAGAGCGATCAGGGTGACGCAAAAACGCGGCTTGATAGTCACGTGGGCATCCGTTAAAAGTCGTGGCTGGCCCGCGCTTACGCGCGCGGCCGGGCCGCTTGCTATACTTGACGACCGCCATTTTAGCCTCGGTTGCGTTTTTGGCTCGACATTGCGTAAAAAGGCCGGGCCTAGCCAGGCGAAAGGCGTGGGGTCAGGGCTGAAAGACCGGCTGAAAGCGGGGCTGAAATCGGGGCTGAAAGCGGGGCTGAAAGCGGGGCTGAATACTGGGCTGAAAGCGCGGAGCCAGGCAATCGGGGCGGGGAAGACTGCTGAGCCAACACGCCGCGCATCCAGCCTGAACCCAGTCTGAACCCGGCCTGGGGACGGCCTGAACCGGCAAGCCCGCCGGCCCAAGCCGAAGGTTGGCCGAAGGGCAGGCCCCGCACGTCAATCTTTGGCGGCACGCCTTGAAGGTATCGTCCTTCGGGCACAACGTTTTCCGTAGCCGCCTCGGAAAAAATTTGGACAAATCAAAAGCGCCATGCTGCAAATCTACAACACGTTATCGCGTACCAAAGAACCGTTCAAGCCGGCCCAGGCCGGTCAGGTGCGCATGTACGTGTGTGGCATGACCGTGTATGACTTCTGCCATCTGGGCCATGCCCGCATGCTGGTGTCGTTCGACGTGGTGCAGCGCTGGCTGCGCGCCAGCGGCCTGGCCGTCGATTACGTGCGCAATATCACGGACATCGACGACAAGATCATCCGCCGCGCGGTCGAAACCGACCGTCGCATCGGCGAAGTCACCGAGTTCTACATCGCCGCCATGCACGCCGACGAGCGTGCGCTGGGCGTGGCCCCGCCCGACCGCGAGCCGCGCGCCACCCAGTACGTGGGCGAAATGCTCGACATCATCGGCAAGCTCGAACAGAAGGGCCTGGCCTACCAGGCCGACGACGGCGACGTGAACTATGCCGTGCGCGGTTTCGAGGGCTACGGCAAGTTGTCCGGCAAGACGCTGGACGACCTGCGCGCCGGCGAACGCGTGGCCGTGGGCTCGTCCAAGCGCGACCCGCTTGATTTCGTGCTGTGGAAGTCGGCCAAGGCCGAGGAACCCGCCGACACCAAGTGGGAATCGCCCTATGGCCTGGGCCGCCCCGGCTGGCACATCGAGTGCTCGGCCATGAGCAAGTCGCTGCTGGGCCTGCCCCTGGACATCCACGGCGGCGGTCCCGACCTGAAATTCCCGCACCACGAAAACGAGATCGCCCAGACCGAAGGCGCCTTCGGCGGCGTGCTGGCCAACATCTGGATGCATTGCGGCCCGCTGATGGTCGATTCGGACAAGATGTCCAAGTCGCTGGGCAATTTCCGCACCATCCGCCAGACCATCGCCCAGGGCGAGCCGGCGGCCGACGCGGCCGATTACCGGGTCAACCCGCGTGAAGCTGAAATGGTGCGTTTCTTCATCGTGCGCAACCACTACCGCAGCCCGCAGAACTACACGCCGGACAACCTGGTCGACGCCCAGAATGCGCTGGACCGCCTGTATCAGGCCCTGCAGAACGTGCCGGCCGATGGCCAGGGCATCGACTGGAATGAAGCGCAGGCGCAGGCCTTCAAGGCCGCCATGGACGATGACTTCAACAGTTCGGGCGCCATCGCGGCCCTGTTCGAGCTGGCGTCCGAGGCCAATCGCACCAAAAGCGCGCGCAGCGCCGGCCAGCTGAAGGCGCTGGCCGGCCTGCTGGGCCTGTTGCAACAGGACCCGGCCGCCTACTTCCAGTCGGCCACCCGCTATTCGGCAGCCGCCATGGAACAGGGCGCACGCCCTGAACTGGGCGCCGACGCCATTCAAACCCTGATCGATGCCCGCTCGGCCGCCAAGGCGGCCCGCAACTTCGCCGAGGCGGATCGCATCCGCGCCGAGCTGCGTGATGCCGGCATCGAACTCGATGACAAGCCGGGCGGCCTGACGCAATGGCGTCGAGCGTGAACCCCCAGGAAACGCCCGATATGTCCATCGCAGATACCGACATTCCCAAGCCTGAGTATTGGGAAGCCGCCGTCGCCCACCTGATGCGGCGCGACCGCATCCTGAAAAAGATCATTCCCCAGCACCCCGAGGTCTGGCTGACCTCGCGCGGCACGCCGTTCGTGACGCTGGCGCGGGCCATCATCGGCCAGCAGGTGTCCGCCAAGGCGGCCGACGCCGTCTGGGACAAGTTCCTGGAAGCCGCCGGCAGGCGTCCCACCCCGGTGGCGGTGCTGCGCGTCGGCCTGGAAGGCCTGCGCGCCGCCGGCCTGTCGCAGCGCAAGGCCGAATACGTGCTGGACCTGGCCGTGCATTTCGGCGAACGCCGGGTCCACCCCGAAAAGTGGGCGGCGATGGACGACGAAGCCGTTATTTCTGAATTGACCGCCATCCGGGGCATCGGACGCTGGACGGCGGAGATGTTTTTGATTTTCAATCTGCAGCGGCCTGACGTTCTGCCGCTGGATGATCCTGGGTTGCTCAAGGCAATCTCGCTACACTATTTCAGCGGCGAGCCTGTCTCGCGCTTCGAGGCTCGCGAAGTCTCGTTGGCGTGGCAACCCTGGCGTACCGTGGCAACCTGGTATCTGTGGCGCAGTCTGGAACCGACGCCGGTCCAATACTGACGCAAACCAGGTCGCCCATCTACGGAACCACACTACATGCGCAATACATTTCTGGAATTCGAACAGCCGCTCGCCGAGCTTGAAAACAAGATCGAGCAGCTGCGCTACGTGCAGGCCGATTCGGCGGTAGACATCTCCGACGAGATCGGACGTCTGCAGCAGAAGAGCCAGTCCCTGGCCAAGGAAATCTACGCCAAGCTCACGCCTTGGCAGACGGCGCTGGTCGCCCGCCACCCCCAGCGTCCCTACACGCTGGACTACGTGCGCGAAATCTTCACCGACTTCCATGAGCTGCACGGCGACCGCATGTACGCCGATGACCAGTCCATCGTGGGCGGTCTGGCGCGCTTTAACGGCACGCCCTGCATGGTGATCGGCCACCAGAAAGGCCGCGACACCAAAGAACGCGCCGCGCGCAATTTCGGCATGCCGCGTCCCGAAGGCTATCGCAAGGCCCTGCGCCTGATGCGCCTGGCTGAAAAATTCGGCATCCCCGTGTTCACCTTCGTCGACACCCCGGGCGCCTATCCCGGCATCGGCGCCGAAGAGCGCGGCCAATCCGAAGCCATCGGCCACAACCTGTACGCCATGGCCGAGCTGAAGGTCCCCGTGATCGTCACGATCATCGGCGAAGGCGGCTCGGGCGGCGCCCTGGCCATTGCGGTGGGCAATACCGTGCTGATGCTGCAATACGCCACCTACGCCGTGATTTCGCCCGAAGGCTGCGCGTCGATCCTGTGGCGCAGCGCCGACAAGGCCCCCGAGGCCGCCGATGCACTGGCCATCATCGCGCCCCGCCTGAAAGACCTGGGCCTGGTGGACCGCGTCATCAACGAACCGGTGGGCGGCGCCCACCGCGACCCGCGCGTCATGGCGCGCCTCTTGCGCCGTGCGCTGGGCGACGCCCTGCGCCAGTTGCAGGGCATGACGCCCGAGCAGCTCGTCGAGCAGCGCGTCCAGCGCCTGCTGTCGTTCGGCGCCTTCCAGGAAGTGCGCGCCTGAGGGCTGCCGCGCGCCGGCCACCGCCGGCGCCGCGGCCGAGCAACTCTTGCGCCGTCCGCCATGACTTCCCCCGCCGCCGACGCCGATCCGCTTGAGCCGGCCGCCGCGGGGCAGTCCTTCCCGTTTCCCGTATCCCCCGAATTGACCGTGGCCCTGCGCCGCGCCTTGGCATGCCTGCCGCAGCCGCCGGCGCGTATTGCCGTGGCCGTCAGCGGCGGCGCCGACTCGGCCATGCTGGCCGTGCATGCCGCCGCGCTGGCGCGCGCGGCAGGCTTGAACGTGGTCCTGTTCCATGTCCATCACGGCTTGCAGGCCGCGGCCGACGGCTGGAGCCGGCAGGTGCAGTCCCTGGCCGATTTGCTGGGGCTGCCGCTGCGCCTGGCCCGGGTGCGGGTGGACGAAGCCAGCGGCAAGGGCATCGAGGCCGCTGCCCGCGACGCCCGTTACGCGGCGCTGGCCCGCCTGGCCCAGGACGATGGCGTGGCGCTGGTGCTGCTGGCCCATCACCGCAACGATCAGGCGGAAACCGTGCTGCTGCGCCTGTTGCGCGGTACCGGCCCGGCTGGCATGGCGGCGATGGCGGCGCGATCAGAACGCGACGGCGTGGTGTACCTGCGTCCGTGGTTGGAGCAGGGCAGGGAAGCGATTCTGCTGGCCGCGGCGGACTTCGCCAAGGCCACCGGCTGGCATCCCGTGCAGGACCCCACCAATGCCGACCCGCGCTATACCCGGGCCGCGCTGCGCGAACGGCTCGCGCCCGTGCTGGATGGCCGCTGGCCCGGCTGGCGCGCCATCGTCGCCCGCCATGCCCGCCACATGGCCGAGGCCGTCGAGATCCTGGATGAGGTGGCGCGCGAGGATCTGGCCGGGCTGGAACCAGGTCCGGACGGCGCCAGTTTTTCGCTGGCGGCCTGGCGCCGGCTGTCGCCGGCCCGCCAGACCCAGGTGCTGCGCTACTGGCTGGCGCAGAACGGCGCCCGCATGCCCACCGACGCGCGTCTGCGCGACCTGTTGCGGCAACTGCGTGAACTGCACAGCCTGGGCCACGACCGCCAATTGCGGGTGGAGCAGGCCGGCCACGTGGTGCGCTGCCACCGCGGCCGGGTCTGGATCGAGCCGCGTCCGGCGCCCGGGGCCGACGCGCCTTGAACGCCGGGCAATGTTGCCCGAAACGACAGTTTTCGCGGAAAAACGACCGTGCAATGGAAAGAAAATTCCATGGTCTGCGCAAATTTTTACCGGCGAGATAGAATATGAGGTTTTGCCCGTCAACACTTGCGGCGGGTTCCCAGCCAGAGTACGAGATGTCCCTGATCGTTCATAAATATGGCGGTACTTCGATGGGCTCGGTAGAGCGCATCCGGAACGTGGCGCGACGCGTCGCAAAGTGGCACGCTGCCGGCCACCAGGTTGTCGTGGTGCCGTCGGCCATGGCGGGCGAAACCAATCGCCTGCTCGGCCTGGCCCGCGAAATCACACCCCAGCCCGACGCGCGCGAACTCGACATGATCGCCGCCACCGGCGAACAAGCCAGCAGCGGCCTGTTGGCCATCGCGCTGCAAGCCGAAGGCGTGGCCGCTCGCAGCTATGCGGGCTGGCAGGTGCCGGTGCGTACGGATTCGTCCTTCACCAAGGCGCGCATCACGTCCATCGACGACGCCCGCATCCGCGCCGACCTCGACGCCGGCCGCGTGGTCATCGTCACCGGCTTTCAGGGGGTGGACCCCGAAGGCCACATCACGACCTTGGGCCGTGGCGGCTCCGACACCTCGGCCGTGGCCGTGGCGGCGGCGCTCAAGGCCGATGAATGCCTGATCTACACCGATGTGGATGGCGTCTACACGACCGATCCGCGGGTGGTGCCCGAAGCGCGCCGCATGGCCGTCGTATCCTTCGAGGAAATGCTGGAAATGGCCTCGCTGGGCTCCAAGGTCCTGCAGATCCGCTCGGTCGAATTCGCCGGCAAATACCGTGTGCCGACGCGGGTGCTGTCATCGCTGACCGACCCGCTCATCCCGCTCGACGAAGAAATGCGTTCGGGCACGCTGATTACTTTTGAGGAAGACGAAAAAATGGAAGCCGCCGTTGTCTCCGGCATCGCCTTCAGCCGCGACGAAGCCAAAATCACCCTGCTGGGCGTTCCTGACAAGCCCGGCATCGCCTTCTCGATCCTGGGCCCGGTTGCCGCCGCCAATATCGATGTCGACATGATCGTGCAGAACCAGTCCGTGGCTGGCACGACCGACTTCTCGTTCACCGTGAACCGCAACGAGTTCGCCCGCGCGGTCGACCTGCTCAAGCGCGAAGTCATTCCCGCCGTGGGCGCTCGCGAGCTGTCCACCGACGAGAAAGTCGCCAAGGTTTCGATCGTCGGCATCGGCATGCGTTCGCACGTTGGCGTGGCCAGCCTGATGTTCCAGACGCTTTCGCAGGAAGGCATCAACATCCAGATGATCAGCACCAGCGAAATCAAGACCTCGGTCATCATCGACGACAAGTACATGGAATTGGGCGTGCGCGCACTGCACAAGGCCTTCGGCCTGGACCAGGCGCCGGCGACCAAGGCCTGAGGCTCGCGGCTCCGGCACGATTTTTTTCATACCCCGGGCCTTGCCCGGGGAAAATGCCCGAAAAGTCGTGCTAGAATCTCGTTCTCTTCGGAGATGTGCCCGAGAGGCTGAAGGGGCTCCCCTGCTAAGGGAGTATGTGGCTAAAAACTGCATCGTGGGTTCGAATCCCACCATCTCCGCCAGATTCTCAGCCTGGTTCTCCAGGCTGAATAAAAACCCGCAGAACGCAAGTTCTGCGGGTTTTTTCTTTGCCGCACACCGTCAGCGCGCTACTTGATCTTGCTGCAGCGAAAGGCCTCGATGCCTTTTTCCACGTAGTGCGGTTCGCGCGCGCAGGCCGCGCGCATGGCCTGGTTGGCCAGGGTCATCAGGTTGGCGGCGTGGGTCATGGCTTCCAGGCCGTCCTGGCCGGGGCCGATCTTGTCGTAGCGTGCCTTGAACTCGTTGGCTTGCTTGCTGTAGGCAAAGGCGCGCATCACGTCGGCATAGGCGATGGCGCGCGAGATGTCGCCCTCGGTGGGTTTCTTTTCGGCGGCGAGGGCCGGCCCGGTCAACATGGCCAGGGCGATCAGGGGGATGAGAGTGGCTTTCATGGTCGTCATCAGGAGTTCTTTCGCGGGTTGTCCGAGAGCAGGCCGGCCACTGCGGCGCGGGGGCGGTCTGCGGGTCGTTGCCATCACCACATCTTGCACGTCGTGCCGTTGTTGACGAGGTCACCGCCGACGACGATGCCTTTCTCGTCGACATATAGCATGGTGTAGCAGCTGGCTACGCCCGTGCGCCGCTGGTAGATGGTGCCGGTGTTGTTGCCGAAGCCGTAGCTGACGCCGCCGGGCGGGGGCACGTAGAAGCTGCCGACGGCCTCGTCCCATGAGACTTCGCCGGAGGTCTGCCACATGTAGACCAGTTGCCCGATCGGCAGGTCTTCGCTCGCGTAGACGCGGTCGGGCACGCCCCAGTCGACCACGATGTCGTTCACGGGCTTGCCCTTGTGGCGCATCATGGCCACGTCCCAGGTGGTGCAGGCGCTGAGCATGGCGCCGCACAGGCAGGCCAGCAGGGCCTTGAAGAGACTGAATCGCACTTTGTTTTCCTTGTTCAGATGCTTGACAGGTGCCCTACGCGCCGCATCATGCCAGCAGGTCGTGAACCTGGCGAGAGGGGGTGTGGCGTGTCTTCAACACCCCGTGCTTGCCGTCGCCTGCCTGGGAAATCGGTTTTACCGGGGTTCCTATTGGGTAAGGTTCGGGAAAAACGAGGCCTTTTCATGGGGCGGCATAGGGGCGGCGCGGGCACGGCGAGCCACGGGGCGCGAGCAAACTGCCCATAGCGCTGCATAGATTTTTTTATTTTTGTTACATGCGGCGGGGAAGGGGGCCCGGGCTTCGGCTGTTTTTAACGACGTGCGGGCAGTGCCGCCAGGATCTGCCTGGCGATGTCATCGACGCCTTCGTCGCGTTCAGCCTGACTGGGATGCGCAGCCAGGCGTGATAGTTGGGGTTCCAGGGCGATCGCGAGCGGGGGGCTCGCGCTCACCAGATACGTCAGCACGTTGCAGGTCCAGATGGCGTCATTGGATTCAAAGACCTGGGCCAGGGAGGGCGCCAAGGGTTTGCCGATGCTTGCGAGGAAGGGCGCCAGTACTCGGGCGACGGGCCAATTGATGTCTTGCATCCAGATGAGCAGGGCAGGCAGTTGTGCTTGAACGGCCGGGTAACCTGCCGCGACGATCGCCTGCGCGGCAAGCAGGTCGTGTTTGCCGGCCGGCAACGGGAGGGGCAGGCCGTGCGATGCGTCTGTATCTGCTGACAATGTTTGCTCGGTGTCGTAGGGAACGAAGGGCACATGGAAATCGTAGCCTGACATCTTATTTGCGGCGCCGCGACCCGATGCGGCGGGCAGCAGACGATCCGTCGCTTCAATGATCGTTCGCACCTTGCGGATTCACGCCGCTTTCCTTGGCCGAGGCCGCGCCACGCAACATTTGAGAATATTCTTGAGCCCCCGGGCAAAGCGGAATTTTATGATCAATTCATGATCGTAAAGCCCCGTTCGCGGGAAGCATTGACGGCGGCGGCCCCCGGGTTGCCCATGCTTCTTCTTCACCTGTTCGCCGTCGCCCTGACGGCCTGCATTCTGGTGGGAACGGCGCTGTACGTGTATGGGGCGTTCACGGGGGAAGTCTCCAAATATCGCCGCCGCATGAATGCGGGCGCTTACAACGCGCAGCTGTATTTCGACCAGCGCGAGGCGCTGCTGCGTGCCGTGGCGGCGTCCGCCGTGCGCAATACGGATCGTATGCCGGTGTCGCGTACGCCCAAGACGTTCGGTGAAACCGGGCAGATCAGCGTGGAGCCGTTGATTGCGCCGGACGGCGGCTACGAATGGGCCCTGATCCTGACGCCACGCGACCGCGCGGATGTCGCGCGGCTGAAGGCGCACATTGTGTACGTGTCGCCGGCGGATGCCGCCGCCCGGCACTTGACGGCCCAGGCCGATGCGACGCATGCGGCGGCGCCGCTGAAGGACGAGAGCTTCCGCTGGCTGGCCCAGGCGCTGCGCCAGCGCGCCACCCAACCGGGTCCGGATGGCCGTACGCCCCTTGTCTGGCTGCGTCCGCCGATGGACGCGGACAGCCAGCTGTTCCTCTACACGCCCGTCGATATCGACGGTGCGGAGGGCACCTGGATCGGCCTGGAGGTCGACGGCCTGGGCTCGGTGATCGGGCAGGCGCAGTGCGCCAGCGATGGCGCCAGTTATGCGCTGTATGACGGCAACGGCGTGATGGCGCTGCACGGTGGCAACTTGCCTGCTCGGGTCGGCGAGACGGCCGCCTATCTGTCGCGCGATTCGTTCCGCTTGCAGGGCGACGGCTGGTGGCCGCAGACGCTGGTGCTGGTCAAGTCAGTGGGCGAGGCGGGCTGGCGCCTGGCGTACTACGTGCCTATCAGCGACCTGTTGAAAGATGGTGCCCGGTCGTTCTGGACGGCAGGCGCGGTGGCGGTATTGCTGATCGTGATTGTGCTGTTGGCCGTGCGCTACATCAGGAACCGGCTGGTCAAGCCCGCGGTGCGCCAGTACCAGGCGCTGGTCGACAGCGTGGCGCTGAACCAGAAGATCGTGGAGGTGGCGCCGGTCGGCCTGTGCCTGCTGCGCCGCTCGGATGGGGCCTTGCTGTTGTCCAACGCGGCCGCGCGGCAATGGCTGGGCGAACAGGATCAGTGGCGCGAGACGCTGCGCCAGGCCGGCGCCGAGACCGGGGGCAAGGAATACGCGCTGAAGGATGGCCGCAGCGCCTATCTGACGTTCGCCGCCACGACCTACCAGTCCGAAGACGTGGTGCTGTGCGGCATCAGCGATATCACCGCGCAGAAGAATGTGGAGCACGCGCTGCGCAGCGCCAAGCTG
Organism: Achromobacter sp. ASV32; assembly: GCF_016428805.1. Classification (GTDB taxonomy): domain Bacteria; phylum Pseudomonadota; class Gammaproteobacteria; order Burkholderiales; family Burkholderiaceae_B; genus Achromobacter. Next base: position 8,803 of record NZ_JAELTJ010000025.1, on the reverse strand, counting down.
GCCACCGACAAGGCGAGCGAGTCCAAGGCGATGTTCTTCGCCACCATCAGCCATGAAATCCGCACGCCGCTGTACGGCATCCTGGGCACATTGGAACTGCTGGCGTTGACGGGGTTGTCGGGCCAGCAGGAGCAGTACCTGAGCACGATCCAGCAATCGTCGTCGACCTTGCTGCGCACCATCAACGGCACGCTGGACCTGTCGCGTATCGAAGCCGGGCGCGAAGAGCTGGAGATCGCTCCCTGTTCGCCGGCGGACCTGGTCGAGCAGGTGGTGGCCAACTACGCGGCGCGGGCGCAGGCCAAGGGGCTGGACCTCTACGCCATCACGGATGTCGGCATGCCCTTGACGGTGATGGGCGACGCGATCCGGATCCTGCAGATCCTGAACAACCTGGTCAGCAACGCCGTGAAATTCACCGAGTCCGGGCGGGTGGTGCTGCGGGCCCATGCCGACGCCGATGGGGCAGGGGGCGTGCGCTTGCGGTTCCAGGTGGCCGATACCGGCCCCGGCATCCGCGAAAGCCACCGCGCGCGGCTGTTCGAGCCGTATTTCCGCGGGCCGGCGGGGCAGGACGGCGACGTCGCCGGCACCGGCCTGGGCCTGACGATCTGCCGCCGCCTGTCGGACCTGATGGGCGGCACGCTGTCGGTGGTCAGCGAAGAGGGGCTGGGCACCAGTATTGCGTTTGCGCTGTCGCTGCCGGCAGGCGGGGCAGACGCCTTGGCGCCCGCGCCCATCGCGTTGCAGCCGCGTGCGGTGTACGTGGATGGGGCGGTGCCGGAGGTGGTGGCCAATGTGTGCGGCTGGCTGACCGCCTGCGGCGCGATCGCGCTGCCGTATCGCAGGCAGGCCGATGCCGTGGACCTGCCGGGCACCGTGCTGGTGCAGACATGGCCGCCGGCCACGCCCGAGCCGCGCTGGCGTCATGAGCGGGTGCGGGTGCTGGCGCCGGGTTCGGGCCAGGATACGTTCCTGGCGCCGGCGTCCCGCCAGGCCGTGGCCAGCGCCTTCAATCCGGTGAGTATCTGCCGCGCGGTGCAACGGGCGCAGGATGGCGTCGAGGGCGGCGCGCAAGGCCGGGACGGCGCCAAGCCCAGGCACCTGGGACTGCGCATCCTGGTGGTGGAAGACAACGCCATCAATCAGTTGATCCTGCGCGAGCAGCTGGAACACCTGGGTTGCGCGGCAACGCTCGCGTCCGACGGTGGCGAAGCCTTGCGGCTTTGGAACGCCGAACAGTTCGATCTGGTCCTGACCGACCTGAACATGCCCGTCATCAATGGCTATGAGCTGGCGCGGTCGTTGCGTGGCGGCGGCTATGCCGGACCCATCATCGGCCTGACATCCAGTTCCGCGGCGGAAGTCGCGCAGCGCGGCCTGGCTGCGGGCATGAGCCAGGTGTTGTCCAAGCCGCTGCCGTTCATGGCGTTGGCGCAAACCTTGCATGGCATCGCAAAGGAAATGAAGTGAACATGCTGTCTGACTACAAAGTGCTGGTGCTCGATGACCATGCCTTGCAGTGCCTGCAGTTGAAGGACCTGCTGGAAGAGGCCGGCTTTGGCCGCGTCGATACGCTGGAAAGCGCGCCAGAGGCGCTGGCGCGGATACGCGAGGTGGGCTATCACCTGGTGGTGATGGACGTCAGCATGCCGGGCATGGACGGCGCGCAGTTCATTCATGAGCTGGCCCGCCTGAAGCTGCGGCCGATCCTGGCGATTGCCACCGCGTGTTCCCGGCGCATGGCCAACAGCATCGGCCTGATGGCCAAGGAGAACGGCTTTGCGATGCTGGGCGCCTTCGTCAAGCCGGTGACCCGCGAGCAGATCGCCTGCCTGGCCGACCGCCTGGGTCGCCGGGCTCCCGGCGTCGGGCTGGCGCCGCAGGACGAAGCTGGCGACGCCGGCAGCCTGCTGGACCGCCAAAGCGTGGTGGCGGCCTTGCGTGATGGCAGCATCCAGGCCTGGTTCCAGCCGAAGAAATCATTGGCGTCGGGCGCCATTGTCGGGGCCGAGGCGCTGGTGCGCTGGCAGCACCGGGGGCTGGGGCTGATGATGCCGGGTTCGTTCCTGCGCACGCTGCGCGAGTATGGCCTGGACCACGAACTGCTGATGCGCATGCTGGAAGACAGCCTGGTGGCCTGCCGTGCCTGGCGCCGGCTGGGACACCGCATTCCGGTGTCGGTCAATCTGCCGGTCAGCCTGCTGGACCGGCCGCAGTTGCCCGACGAGCTGTACGAGCAGGTCACCCATAGCGGCATTCCGGCCGAAGACGTAACATTCGAACTCCTCGAGGACGATATGACCGTGGCTCCGGGCAACTACTACATGGGCGCCAGCCGCCTGCGACTGAAGGGCTTTGGTTTGTCGCAAGACGATTTCGGCAAGGGATACAGTTCGATGTACAGCCTGATCTCGACGCCGTTTACCGAGCTCAAGATCGATCGTGCCTTTGTCCATGGCGCTGCCGGCGACCCGGTCCGGGCCGCCGCATTGGTGTCGTCGGTGCAGTTGGGGCGGCAACTGGGCTTGCAAGTCACGGCCGAAGGCGTCGAAACCCTCGATGACCTGCAGTTCCTGCGCCGCATCGGCTGCGATTGCGTGCAGGGTTTCCTGATTTCCGCGGCGGTGGATCTGGCCGCGTTCAATGTCTTGCTGGCCAACGAACCCGGCCAGGGGGCGCCGCGCGGTGCGGCGCCACGCCAGGCGATTCCCTATTAGCTGAACTGCCTATGAAACTGGATACGCCGCTCATCAAGGTCATACGCGCATCGCGCCGCTTGAACATTGCGCTGTTCGGCGTGTTGCCCCTGCTCCTGGTGCTGGGTGGCGTGCTGTATTGGGGCGGCCAGCGCATCTTGCAGCAGGAAGAAGAAAAGCTGCGCATCGATTTCTCGATTCTCACCGGGTACATCCGGGCCCATGAAGCCGTGCTGCAAGGCCTGCATGCGCAGGGCCTGAATCCGGACGGCCGCCGCTTGGTGTCGGCCACGCCTGTCAGCGAAACGTCGGGATTCGAACGGGCCTCCTGGGCGTTCTTCGACGGCCAGCACGCGATCGCGGCGATGCCTTTTTCACTGCTCTGCCAAAGTCCGGATGCGTGCCCGGTGGTCAACGGCGTATTCACCGGCATCGGCGGCTACCTGTCGGATTTCTATTCCACCCGCTGGGCCGCCTCGGTGTTTCCGGCAGCGCCCCTGTTCATCATTTCGCCGGGTCAGCAGATCAGCCTGAGCGTGCCGGCGATTTCCGCGGTGTCCGGCTACGAGCCGTTGAGTCGCGCGACATTCCTGTCGGTGGTGGATGCGGTGGCGTTGGCCGCCGGCGGCACCGATCCGGACGACCGCTTGATCGGTGACAGCGCAAAAATCACCTGGTTGCGCGACGCCGACCTGCCCAATGCCATGATCGCCATGATGCCGGTCATGCTGCCGTTGAACGCCAGGGATGGCACGATCACGCAGCGGCGCAATGTCTATGCCGCGTCGTTGCTGAATCGCACCCGCGTCAGCATTTCGGAGCGGGTGCTGAATGTGCCGCTCTACGACCAGTTCTGGTTGCAGCGCCAGGGAGAGGGACTGCTGATCGGCGACGGGCCGCCGCCGCCGCTTGTGCGCCCAGGGTTCCATTTCACGTCACAAGGCCTGATCCTGCGTATCGCGGACCGTTCCGACACCTGGACGGCGTATTACCGGCTGAACTACGGCAGTTTCTTTCGCGCCAACATGTGGTTGCCCATCGCCGTGCTGCTGATGTTCGGCCTGGGGCTGGCGGCCGGGGCGGGCTATCTGCTCTGGTACAACCGGCGCGTGGTCCAGCCCGCCGAACTGGCGCATCTGGACATGGTCGAGAGCGAGGAGTTCAGCCGCACCGTGCTGGATACCGCGCCGGTGGCCCTGTGCGTGCTGTCGCGGCCCGAGGGGCGGGTCGTGTTCGGCAACGCGTTGGCGGCGCACTGGCTGGGCATCGGCGTGGGTGAGCAACTGCATGATTCGCCAGACGCCAACAAGCTGCTGCGCAAAGTACTGGGGGCGGCCGGGCCCGGCACCATCGAGACCTTTCCTACCCCTGAAGGCCGGCTGTTGTTCGTCGCGTTCGCGCCGACCCGCTACAAGAAGCAGGACGTGGTGCTGTGCGCCTTTGCGGATATCAGCGCCCGTGCCGAGATGGAACGCACCCTGGCCCAGGCCAAACAGCAGGCCGACCGGGCCAACGAGGCCAAGTCCACTTTCCTGGCCACCATGAGCCACGAGATCCGCACGCCCCTGTACGGCGTGCTGGGCACGCTGGAAGTGCTGTCCTTGACGCAGCTGGACGCCGAGCAGCGCCGGCACGTCGACCGCATCCAGGATTCCTCGGTGATCCTGCAGCAACTGATCAGCGACATCCTGGACATCACCAAGATCGAATCAGGCCAGCTGGCGCTGGAAATGGACCGGTTCGACCCGCGCGAGCTGGTGCAGAGCGTTGTGGCCTCGTACGCCGGCATGGCCGAACAGAAGGGCCTGGTGATCTACAGCTGTGTCGATACGTCCGTGCCGGCCTGTGTCTTGGGCGACGGCGGCCGCGTGCGGCAGATTCTGAACAACCTGGTGAACAATGCGATCAAGTTCACGGATGCCGGGCACGTCGTTACGCGGCTGCGGGCCGAGGCGTTGCCCGGCGGGCGGACGCGGCTGCATCTGCAGGTGGTCGACAGCGGCGTGGGCATCAGCGCCGAAAACCAGGTGCGCCTGTTCGAACCCTTCTATCAGATCGACAGCGGCTCGCACCTGATACGTGGCGCGGGCATCGGGCTGTCCATCTGCGCCCGGCTGGCCGAGCTGATGGGCAGCGAGATCCAGGTCACCAGCGAGCTGGGGCTGGGCAGCAGCTTTTCCCTGGCGGTCGAGCTGGCGGTGGCCGAGGCGCCGCCCGGGCCGGTGCCGCGCCTGGACGGCCTGCTGGTCCAGGTGCGCAGCTCGCGCAAGGAGCTCAGCGAGAACATCTGCCTGTGGCTGACGCAGTGGGGGGCCAAGGCCGTGCTGGCGACGGCGGAGCCGTCGCGCCAGGACACGGGCCACCAGGTGCTGGTGGATGTGCATATCGCAGGCGACGTCACGCCGCCTTGGGATTGGCCGGGGCCGGTGGTGGTGGCGGCCGGCGGCGACACGCCCGGCACGACGCCCTACCGCGCGGACCGGCACGACGTGTTCAGCATCGGCTTCGCGGTGCAGCGCTGCGCGGCGGGCGAGGCCGAGATCGCTCGCGAGGCCGTCGCCGCCCGCTACGCCCCACTGAACCTGCGGGTGCTGGTGGCTGAAGACAACCCCATCAACCAGGTGACCATGCGAGACCAGCTGGAGCAGCTGGGGTGCGAGGTCACCGTGGCGCCCGATGGCGCCGAGGCGCTGGCGCAATGGCACATCGCGCCGTTTGACGTGGTCCTGACCGACGTCAACATGCCCCGCATGAATGGTTATGAGCTGGCGGGTGCCTTGCGCGCGCTGGACGCGGCCGTGCCCATCATCGGCGTCACGGCCAATGCCTTGAAAGACGAGGAGACCCGTTGCAAGGCGGCTGGCATGAGCCACTGGCTGGTCAAGCCGATCAAGCTGAGCCTGCTGTGGAAACAGTTGCGGGCCTACCGCAGCGCGGCGCAAGGCGTGTCGGCCGTCGCCCGTGCCTTGGGCGCGGCGCCAACGGCCTCGGAAGCTCCCGTGGCGCCGCCGTCCGATGCGACGGCATCGGAGACGCCGGCGCCGGACGTGCCAACGATTCCCGCCAAGTACCGCGAGATCTTCCGGCAGACGATGAGCCACGACCTGGCTCGCCTGCAACGGGCAATCGCCGGCAGCGACGCGCGGGAGTTGCGCCTGGTGCTGCATCGCATGCGCGGGGGTTTCGCGGCCGTACAGGCGCGAGACCTGCACCAGCTGGCACAAAGCGCGGAAGACGCGCTGGCCGCCGATGGACTGGGGGACGCGGTCGGGGCGAAGCTCAAGATGCTGGTGGCGGCGCTGACCAGGACGCTGATCGAGGTCTGATTCGATTTATTCAGCTTTCAGTCATCTACCTTTCATTTACCTGTCCTAGCATGGCTCATCCCTTCACGCGACGGCAGCCATGCCAGGTATCCAATGAGCAAATCGATTTCTGAAAAGACCATCCTCAACCCAACCCAGAGCATCCCTTTCAGCGAAATCCTTGAAAGAAGCATGTCGCGCCGTACGATGATGCGCGGCGGCCTGGCCGCCGCGTTCGCCACGATGACCAGCCTGGGGCTGGCCGGTTGCAACAGCGGCGACGACGATGACGCGGACAACGGCCAGGCGCCCGGCACGCCGGGCAATCCCGTCGCGCCGCCCGCCGCGCTGAAGCTGGGCTTTGAATCCCTGCCCAACTCGATGACCGACGGCTGCGTGGTCCCTGCCGGCTATGTGGCCCATGTGTTCGTTGCCTGGGGCACGCCGCTGAACGACAATGCGCAGCCCTGGGACCAGAATGGCAACAACTCGTCGAACGATCTGCTCAACGCCATGGGCATGCACCACGACGGCATGCACTTCTTTCCGATCGGAGGCAGTTCCACGGAAGGTCTGCTGGCCGTCAACCACGAGTACATCGACGCGCAAGCCCTGCACCCCAATGGCCCGACGCTCGTCGCGGGCAAGCGTCCCGCGGAAGAAGTCCGCAAGGAAATCAACGCGCACGGGGTGGCCATCGTGCATGTGCGCCGTGAAAGCGGTCGCTGGGTCATCGTCAACAACTCGCGCTATAACCGCCGCTTCACCTCGGCGACCGCCATGAAGCTGGCTGGCCCCGTGGGCGGCACGGACTGGGTCAAGACCCCGTTCTCGCCCAATGGCACGCAAGTGCGCGGCACCAACAACAACTGTGGCAACGGCTACACGCCGTGGGGCACCTACATCACCGCCGAAGAAAACTGGGCGGCCTGCTTCGTGAACACCGGCACGCGCCCGGCGCACCAGCGCCGCGTGGGCGTGTCCGCCTCCGCCGGGCGCTACCGTTGGGAAACCGCCGCCGGTGACGCGTCGGAAGTGCTGGGTGAATTCGCGCGCTTCAACGTCACGGAAACCGGCGCCGACGCCACACAGGACTGGCGCAATGAGGTCAATGGCTTCGGCTACCTGGTCGAGATCGATCCCTACGACCCGTCCAGCATCGCCACCAAGCGCACGTCGATGGGCCGTTTCGCCCACGAAGGCTGCACCTACGGCAAGCCCGAAGCCGGCAAGCCCCTGGCTTTCTACAGTGGCGACGATTCGCGCTTTGAGTACATCTACCGCTTTGTCTCCGAAGCCGTGTGGGACCCCAAGGACGCCGTGCGCACCGACCGTCTGGCGGTGGGCGCCAAGTACCTGGACAAGGGCACGCTGTACGTGGCCCGCTTCAACGACGATGGCACGGGGGAATGGCTGGCGCTGACTGGCACGGCCACCGGTGCCGGGGGCCGTACGCTGGCCGATGAATTCGGCAGCCTGGACGCCATCCTGATCAACACGCGCGGCGCGGCCGACTTCGTGGGCGCCACCCCGATGGACCGCCCCGAGTGGACGGTCACGCATCCGACCAACGGCGACATCTACGTGACGCTGACGAACAACAGCAGCCGCAATGCCGCCTCCGGCACGAACGGGCCCAACCCGCGTCTGAACAACGTCAACGGCCATATCGTTCGCTGGCACGACGAAGCCGGCTCGACGAAGTTCAAATGGGACATCTTTGTCTTCGGGTCGGATGCCGGTGCCGACGCCGACACCAACCGCTCGGGCCTGACCGCGCTGAACCAGCTGGCCAGCCCCGATGGCCTGGGCTTTGACCCCCGCGGCATCCTGTGGATCCAGACTGACAACGGCATCGATGGCGGCCGCAACAATAACGTCGCCCGCGCCACCAACGACCAGATGCTGGCCGTGATTCCCGGCGCGCTGGCCGACAGCACCGGGACGGGGCCGGCCATCAACGCATCCAATCAGGCAAGCCTGCGGCGCTTCTTCGTCGGCCCCAACGAGGCCGAAATCACGGGCTTCGCCTTCACGCCGGACTACACCAGCATCTTCCTGAATGTTCAGCATCCGGTGAACTGGCCTGCCTATGGCACGGACGATGCCACTGTCGTGACCACGACTGCGGTGCGCCCGCGATCGTCGACGGTGGTCATTCAACGCGCCGATGGCGGTCCGATCGGTGTGTAGTTGAAGGACGCGTGGCCATGCGCGTAGCGATCACGCGCATGGCCACGCCAAACGGCAGGTCAATCGCTGGCTTGGCTTGTCTACCAGCGATAGCTGACGTTCAGCATGCCGCCGTAGCCGCGTTGATCATGGCTGCCCGCCTGGCCGAAGACATGGCCGGACACCTGCACGGCCTTGGTGACGCGGCCTTCCGCGCCCAGCTTCAGTTCCAGCGCGTTGCGCGACGGCAGGGCGTCCAGCGCGTTCTCGCCCATCCGCACCGACGGGTTGCTGCCGTTGTGCAGCCAGTTGGCTTCCAGGAAGGGGCGCACCGACGGCGCCTCCGCTTGTTGCGGCTTGGCTTGGGGGTAGACTCGCACGCCCACGCGCGACTGCCAGGCGTTGTCGTTGCCGCTGCGCATGCGCGTGCCTTGCAGCGTGGCGTCCTTGGCGTTGTAGCGGCTGTAGACCAGTTGTGCATTCGGTTCGATGACCACCCCGCCCAGGGGGGAGCCGTCGGTGAACGGCTTGAACGCGTAGCCGGCTTCCAGCGAGGCGCTCCACACGTTCGAACGGTAGTCGACCGATCCCAGTTCGCTGCTGATCTGGTTGTCGTAGCGGCCATAT
>NZ_JAELTJ010000255.1 GCF_016428805.1 Achromobacter sp. ASV32 | reverse complement strand
TCCTCATCCTTGTATGGTGTGGGTGCGCCCTCTGGAGTGGGGAGGGCGCCGGGGTAAGGGACGTCCTCATCCATCAGCCGGTAGCAGCCGGACTGCCACAACGAGAGCATCCCACCCCGCCTCATAGCGTCGATAAGGAATCTAGCGGCCAAGACCGCCGATTGATCGCAAGGTAACGCCCGAGGCGAGGCTACCCCAGCGGACTTAACGTATCGCAGGGAGAGCAATCATGCAAACATCCGTCTGCTTTATTGGGGTCGATGTCGGTAAGTTTGAGCTGCAAGTCGCGGGTCATGAAGCAGGGATTGTGGCGGGTGTGCTGCCCAACAATCGTTCCAGCATCGTTGGTTGGCTCAAGCGTTTGCCCGCCGGCAGCGTGATCGCGATGGAGGCAACCGGGGGCTACCAGGAGCTGCTGGCCCGCACAGCACACGAACGAGGGTTTGAGGTCTACGTTCTGAACCCCACCCATGTGCATCATTACGCCATTTCGTTGGGCAACCGGGGCAAGACTGACCGGTTGGATGCCGAGGTTATTGCTCAGTACATTGCCCAGCGACATGCCAAGTTGCATCGGTATGAGCCGATGTCGCCAGCGTTGCAACAGGCCAAGTCGCTCCAGGCGCTTCGATCGACGGTGGTACGCGTCGGCACATCGTTGAGGCTGTCCGCTCAGCGCCATGGCTGCGCCGGCGGCCACCAGAAGAAGGCCCTGGCCAGCCTGAACTTGTGGGCCGAACAGCTTGAACGGGAGTTGATCGCCACGATCAAGGCCGACAGTGAGTGGGCCAAGACCTACGGCCTGCTGACCAGCATCTGCGGCATCGGACCGATCAATGGCGCTGCCCTGACGACTTTATTCAACCGGGTCCACTTCGTCAGCAGCGATGCCGCGGTGGCCTTCTGCGGGCTGGACCCCAGGCCGAACGAGTCCGGAAGAAAGACGGGCCGACGGCGCTTGAGCAAACAAGGCGACAAGGCTGCCAGGACCTTGCTCTACAACGCGGCCAGCTCGGCAGCGCGTTCGATCTACTTCAAGAACTATTACGCCATGCTCCGCGCGCGTGGCCTGGCGTCGACGGCAGCCCTGGTGGTGATCGCGCGCAAACTCTTGCGCATCGCCTATGGGATCTGGCGCACCGGCCAGCCCTTCGATCCTGGGAAATTGCGGCCGGTTATGGGTTGACCCAAACCATAGAATCTCGTACGCCTTCGGCTCCCTACGGATTCC
>NZ_JAELTJ010000254.1 GCF_016428805.1 Achromobacter sp. ASV32 | reverse complement strand
ACCCAGGACATCGTGGCCTACGCCAAACAGAATCCGGGCAAGCTGACCTTCGCCACCTTTGGCGCCGGCACCTCGTCGCACCTGGCGGGCGAGCTGTTCAAGGAACGCGCGGGCATCGACATCCTGCACGTCCCGTTCAAGGGCGCGACGCAGGCGCTGCCAGCCCTGATCAGCGGCGACGTGGACCTGTTCTTCGACATGGTCGCCACCGGCATGCCGCAGGCCGACGCCGGCAAGGTCAAGGTGTTCGGCATCACCAGCCCCACCCGTCTGGCCACCGAACCCAAGCTGGCGACGCTGGCCGAACAGGGCTACCCGGCCTTCGACATGACGGCCTGGTTCAGCTTCGTGGCCCCCAAGGGCACGCCCGCGCCGGTGCTGGACAAGTTGCAGGCGGCACTGACTGAAACCCTGAAGGACGAAGCCGTGCGCAAGCGCCTGCTGGACATGGGCATCGACCCGCGTTCGGGCACGGCGGCCGAGCTGGACAAGCAGGTCAAGACCGAGCAGCCCATCGTGTCGCAACTGATCAAGCAGGCCAACATCGTCCTGCAGTGACCGGCATGGTTGCTTAAAAAAGCAGGCCCTAACGCCTGGATACAGAACCGGCGCCCCCCTGGCTGCTATGGTGAAAAACGAAGGCGGGTGTCACGCCCGCAGCCGTTTCACCAGGCCCAGGGAGCCCGATGCCACTGACCGACGACCGCTACGCCCGACTGGATGCCGCACGCTGGCTGGCCGCAGCAGCCGTCGTGCTGTTGCACAGCGCCGCCCTGATCGTCAGCGAGCCCTCGGCCTACGGCAATGGCGCCTGGCTGGCCGCCAACCTGTATGACTCCGCGGCCCGCTGGTGCGTGCCGGTGTTCGTGATGGTCAGCGGCGCCCTGCTGCTGGACCCCGCCAAACCCCAGGATGCCAAGCGCTTCTACACCCGGCGCATGGCGCGGATCTGCGCGCCGCTGGTGTTCTGGACCCTCTTCTACCTGGTCTGGCGCACCGCGCTGGCCTGGTGGGACGACGGCCGCGTGGACTTTTCCTTCTGGCCGCGCAAAGTGGCCCAGGGCGAACCGTACTACCACCTCTGGTATCTCTACATGATCGTGGGCCTGTACCTGTTCGCGCCGCTGGTGCGCACGCTCTATGCACGCAGCACGCCGCGTTCGCGATCGCTATGGGTCGTGGGCATCCTGGGACTGGCCATCCTCGAGGCGCTGTACCGCCGCGCACTGGGGGCGCAGCCGGGCTTTTTCC
>NZ_JAELTJ010000253.1 GCF_016428805.1 Achromobacter sp. ASV32 | reverse complement strand
TAGACCTCGATGAAGGTCTTCCAGTTGTAGTTGCACTGGTGCACTTCGACGTGGTCCAGCACGTAGTCGCCGAAGTCGAACTCGGGCCGCGAGAACAGCGGCGCCATGTCGGCGGCCGGGTCGCGCGGGCCTTCGAACAGCAGGCCATGGCAATCGCGCAGACGGAACTTCTGCAGGTTCATGCAGGGCGTGGTGTCGAACTGCGGCGCGCCCAGCAGCTCGCCCTGGTTGTTGTACGTCCAGCGGTGCAGCGGGCAGACGATATTGCCGCCGGTCGCCCTCAGGTTGCCGTGCGAATTGCAGGTGCCGGTCACGTCGCCGGCCTGGCCGCCCAGCATCAATGCCTGGCGGTGGCGGCAGACATTTGAGATGAGTTCAACGCCTTGCTGGTTGCGAACCAGCACGCGCCCTCCGCTTTCCTGGGCCAACGTACGCCAATCCCCGACGTCCGGCACCAGCTTCTGGTGGCCAACGTACTGCGAGGATTGCTTGAAAATGAGTTCTTGCTCGCGGGCAAAGAGGGCTTCGTCAAAATAAGCGCTGACGGGTAGCTGGGTGCGAGCTGGCACAACATGTGCCATCCGACCGATGTCGGTCATGATTCCCTCCGCTCGGATGAATATTTCCCCCAACGCCGCGCCCACTTCCGTGGGCTAGCTGCCCTTACTGGGGGCGTCTTTCTTGGGGCGGCCCGGCGTTAAAAAGCCAGGACAGCTTGAGCTTGGCCAAGCCCTTGCAGGTGTGAAAGGGGATGGCTAGATCCGTTCTGGCGCGAAGAAAAATCGGTGTCTGGCCGATCAAATAAGCCGTGAATTGTACCCCAACACTTTTCCCCACGCCCGTGAAGATCGGTGAAGCTTGGTGAAGATCGGGGCCCCCGGATTTGATCTCGCGCAAATGCCGATTAACCCTTCGCGTCGTAGGTTTTTCAGACCAGCTTGCGGGTGGCTGGATGGCGCCGCAACAGCCAACTGCTGGCCGCCGACAGCGCGAACACGGCCAGCGTCAGCAAGGGCACCAGCCAGGCGTCGCGGCGCCCGCCGGTGAAGGCCCCGGCGCGGTGCGCCACATCCAGGAACACCGGATGGATCAGGTACACCCCGAATGTCAGCGGAGCCAAGGCCGCCAGCCGGGGCAGGCGCGGCGACGACACGATCCATTGGAACGCGGCCAGCGACATGAACGGCACGGTCAGGCTGAAGTAGTCGTAGAAGTACGTGTCCAGTGTCCGGCCATTGGACATGACATGCACGCCGAGGGCCGTGGCAGCCACGCTGGCGCCCAGCATCAGGGCCGGCCGCGGCACGCGTAATTCGCCGTCGAAAATCTGGCGGCCCGCCACGAAATAGCCAAGATAGGGCAGGAACCAGGTCAGGAAAAAGCCCGGCTGCGCCCCCAGTGCGCGGCGGTACAGCGCCTCGAGGATGGCCAGTCCCAGGATGCCCACGACCCATAGCGATCGCGAACGCGGCGTGCTGCGTGCATAGAGCGTGCGCACCAG
>NZ_JAELTJ010000252.1 GCF_016428805.1 Achromobacter sp. ASV32 | reverse complement strand
CCAACACCGTCACCGGCTACTACGAACCCCTGGTGCGCGGCTCGCGCCGCCAGGGCGGTAACTACCAATGGCCGCTGTACGCGGTGCCAGCCGACCTGCTGACCATCGACCTGGGTTCGGTCTACCCGGACCTGGCCGGCAAGCGTGTGCGCGGCAAGCTCGAAGGCAAGCGCGTCGTGCCCTACGACACCCGCGCGGCGATCGAATCCTCGGGCCGCCGCCCGCCGGTGGTGGTCTGGGTCGACGACCCCGTCGACAACTTCTTCCTGCAGGTGCAGGGGTCGGGCCGGGTGCAGTTGACCGACGGCCCCGACACCGGCAAGACCATCCGCGTGGCCTATGCCGACCACAACGGCCAGCCCTACGTGTCCATCGGACGCTGGCTGGCGGACCGCGGCGAATTGGCGGCCGACCAGGCCTCGATGCAGAACATCCGCGCCTGGGCGCAGCGCAATCCCAAGCGTGTGCCCGAGATGCTCAACGCCAACCCGGCGGTGGTGTTCTTTCGCGAAGAACCCGTGATCGACCCCGAACTGGGCCCCAAGGGCGCCTACGGCGTCAATCTGGCGCCCAAGCGCGCCATCGCCGTGGACGCCGGCTTCGTGCCGCTGGGCACGCCGGTGTTCCTGGCCACCACCTTCCCGGCGTCCGACCGGCCGCTGCAGCGGCTGGTCTTCGCCCAGGACACGGGCACGGCCATCCGTGGCGCGGCGCGCGCCGACTTCTATTGGGGCTACGGCGAAGAAGCCGGCCAGCAGGCGGGCCGCATGAAGCAACGCGGCCAGATGTGGCTGCTGTGGCCCAAGCAAGCCGGGGAGCCCAGCGCAAGATGAGCCACCAGATCGTCGTCTGCGGGGCCGGCATCGTCGGCCTGTCCACCGCCCTGGCGCTGGCCCGCCGCGGCCAGCGCGTGGCGCTGCTGGCGCCGCGCACCACCGTGCCGCCGGCCGACCCCAACCATTACCATGCACGCGTCTACGCCATCTCGCCCGCCAGCCAGCGTTTCCTGGCTGAACTGGGCGTCTGGGACGCCATGCCTTCTGCCCGCCTGACGCCGGTGCAGGCCATGGAAATCCATGGCGACGCCGATGGCCTGGTGCACCTGAACGCCTGGCAGGCGGCCTTGCCGCAACTGGCCTGGATCGTCGAATCCGGCGAAATCGAGCGGGTGCTGATCCAGGCCGTGCGCATGTTCGGCATTCCCTGGCTTGAAGACCGCTGTACCGGCTACCACGACGGCACCGTGGAAACCGAGAGCGGCGCCCGCCTCCAGGCCGAGCTGTTCGTGGGCGCCGATGGCGCCGCGTCGCCGCTGCGTGCCGCCGCTGGCCTCAAGCACGACGCCGTGTCCTACAACGATACCGGCCTGGTCGTGAACCTGGACGCCGAACTGGCTCACCAGAGCACCGCCTTCCAGTGGTTCCGCGAAGATGGCGTGCTGGCGCTTTTGCCGCTGCCCGATACGGCCGACGGCCCGCAGGTGTCCATGGTCTGGTCCATGCGCAGCGAGCTGGCCGCCGAATTGCTGGCGTTGCCGGCCGACGAGCAGGCCGCCCGCCTGGAATCGCTGCTGGCGCACGCC
>NZ_JAELTJ010000251.1 GCF_016428805.1 Achromobacter sp. ASV32 | reverse complement strand
CCCCCCCCCCCCCCCCCCCCCCCCCCCCCCCCCCCCCCCCCCCCCCCCCCCCCCCCCCCCCCCCCCCCCCCCCCCCCCCCCCCCCCCCCCCCCCCCCCCCCCTTTTTCAAGCAGAAGCCGGCATACGCGATCGGTTATTAGGTCTCGTGGGCTCGGAGATGTGTATAAGAGACAGGGGTGGGCGTCTGCCCACCCTGCGCAAACGGCCATCGCGGCGCCCGCCGCCCGACCGGATGGTCACATTGCCCTGCGGCGCCCACGCTGTCGCGTATTTGCCGGCAATGGATTAGCATTCTCAAATGACCACGAAACACGTACCGCAAAACAATGGCGGCTCGCCGCAGGCATGGGGCTGGGAACAGCCACAATGCCGCGGACAGGCGGCTTTGGCACTCTTCATCGACGATTTGCATCGCATCCTGCAAACCCACGCCGCCGGCAAACTGGCCGACAGCAGCACCTTGGCACAAGCCCAGGAACAAGTGGACGAATTGCTGGCCCGATACAACGGCATCGCCGCCGCACCCGAAATTTTCCTGGGCCAATCGGTCCAACTGAAAGAAGGCGTCGATCGCAGCGGCGTCTCGCATACCGTACCCATTTTCTCGGCACGGCTGAAGCAATCGCTGGTCGCGATGCTTGGACAAGGACCCGGCTGATACCCAACCCGGCGCGCTGCCGCCAGTCAGCCAGAACAATGCTACTGAGGGAGACCGCAGAATGAACACAGACAATGTCGTAGAGTTTCTCCGCCTGCTGTCGCTGGATGTCTCGCTGGGCACCGCCGCCCAGCACGCCGCGAGCCAGGCGGATGCGCCTCTGGCGTTGGCCCGTCTGGCCACCGCACACGGCTTGCCTTGCAGCGCCTCGGACTGGTCCGTCTTCGCCCGCGACTGCCTGGATTCCTCCGACACCGCCGAAGGTGAAGCGCTGTCGACCACCCCCAAGATCTGGCAATTGGTGCAGGACCCCGGCCAAGACGCCAGCATGCCCGCCAGCGCCATCACCCGGGTCATCGGTATCGTCACGCAACCCGACGGCCCGCCGGTAATGGGCCATGTCGTCAACGACCTGCCCACGCACGGCGCATCCCTCTACCCGAACGGATCCTGAACCCGCGCACCCAACTGCGGTAAACGGCCCCCGCCCTAGCGGGCAGCCAGGAAATCCGCCACTCCCTGCGCCGCGACCACGCCGCTGGCCATGCACGCGGTCAGCAGATAGCCGCCCGTCGGCGCTTCCCAGTCCAGCATTTCGCCCGCGCAGAACACGCCGGGCGCCTTTCGCAACATCAAGCCCGGCTCAAGCGCGTCGAATCCGACGCCGCCAGCCGTGCTGATGGCCTCGTCGATAGGACGCGTCCGCACAAGCTTCAACGGCA
Source organism: Achromobacter sp. ASV32 (assembly GCF_016428805.1). Taxonomy (GTDB): domain Bacteria; phylum Pseudomonadota; class Gammaproteobacteria; order Burkholderiales; family Burkholderiaceae_B; genus Achromobacter. The sequence goes on along the minus strand of NZ_JAELTJ010000251.1, from coordinate 230 downwards.
ACGCCTTGATCAGCGCCCCCAGCCGCACCGCATCGCGAAAATCCTCCGCCCCCGCGCATTCGCGCAACAAGCCGGCCTTGACGCCCGTCAGGCTCAACCGGCTCTGCAGATGACTGGACATGGATCGCGCGCCGCGCGGATGCGTCACGGCCGCCAGCACCTTTTCCGGCGTCCAGCCAGGCGCCAGGTCCAGCAGCGCGACCGCCTGCCCGGCGGTGTCGATCCGGTCA
>NZ_JAELTJ010000249.1 GCF_016428805.1 Achromobacter sp. ASV32 | reverse complement strand
CCCCCCCCCCCCCCCCCCCCCCCCCCCCCCCCCCCCCCCCCCCCCCCCCCCCCCCCCCCCCCCCCCCCCCCCCCCCCCCCCCCCCCCCCCCCCCCCCCCCCCCCCCCCCCCCCCCCCCCCCCTCTCTTCCTCCCCCGCCCCCCCCCGCCAACACCACAACCGCATCGTCGTCGGCAGCGTCAGATGTGTATAAGAGACAGGGCTACGACCTCACCCGCATTTTCGTCGGCAGCGAAGGCACACTGGGCATCATCACCGAAGTGACGGTGCGCCTGTATCCGCAGCCCGAGGCCGTGTCGGCCGCCGTCTGCAACTTCCCCTCGCTCGACGCTGCCGTGCAGAGCGTGATCGAAATCATCCAGATGGGCGTGCCGGTGGCCCGCGTCGAATTCATGGATGCGGCCAGCGTGCGCGCCGTGAACCTGCACAGCAAGCTGACGCTGCGCGAGACGCCGCTGCTGGTGTTCGAATTCCACGGCAGCCCCGCCGGCGTGCAGGAACAGGCCGAAACGGTGCAGGCCATCACCGCCGAACACGGCGGCATGGACTTCGAATGGGCCGAGCGCCCAGAAGACCGCAGCCGCCTGTGGACCGCGCGCCACAACGCGTATTTCGCCGGCCTGCAACTGCGCCCCGGTTGCCGCGCCAGCACTACCGACGTCTGCGTGCCGATTTCGCGCCTGGCCGATTGCGTGCGCGACACGGTCGAGGAGCTGGACCGCGCCAGCTTCCCCTATACCATTGTGGGTCACGTCGGCGACGGCAACTTCCACGTGCTGATGCTGCTGGACGCCGACAACGAAAGCGAGTGGCAGGAATCCGAAACCATCAACCACAACCTGGTGCGCCGCGCGATCGCCGCTGACGGCACCTGCACCGGCGAACATGGCATTGGCCTGCACAAAATGCAATTCATGGCCGAAGAGCATGGCGACAATGCGCTGGAACTGATGCGCAGCCTCAAACACGCGTTCGACCCGAACAACATTTTGAACCCGGGCAAGATCGTGTCCTGGTAAGCCGCCCGCAAGGGAGGGCGAGACAAAGCCGGCAGGGCGACCTGCCGGCTTTTTCATTGCCATGCATGACTTGCGGGGCACGCTGCAGGAAGGGCGCGCTTTGCGTTTGGCCGTTCCCAGCGGATGGGAATATCCACACTGGCGACAGGGGGGCGCGGCATTCGGGGCGCGGCATTCTTTACGGCCGGTTACGTCTGCGCCGTGCGTATTGTCCGTTGGCCGGGCACGCGATAGGCGCAGGATGCGGGTAAATCCCGGCCTGCGTCCAGCCTGCGGTCGCGCTATTGTTGCGCTCATGAATTCTCTGGTCGAAACCGGCCTGTCTCACGCGCAGGCGCCTTATTCGTTGCAGCAACTCGTCGAGGCGCTATCGGCCGCGTTGCCGTCGCATTGCGTCCTGTTCCGCGAAGAAGACACGCGGCCCTACGAATGCGATGGGCTGTCCTTGTACCGGGCCTTGCCCGCTGTGGTGGCGTTGCCGGAAACCGAGGAGCAGGTGCAGGCAGTCCTGCGCATCTGCAAGCGGCTCAATGCGCCGCTGGTGGCGCGTGGCGCCGGTACCGGCCTGTCGGGCGGCGCCATGCCGCACAGCCGGGGCGTGCTGCTCGGCCTGTCCAAATTCAATCGCATCAAGCATATCGACCTGGCCAGCGCCACCGCGGTGGTCGAGCCCGGGGTACGCAATCTGGCGATCTCCGAAGCGGCCTCGCCCTACGGTTTGTATTACGCGCCCGACCCCTCCAGCCAGATCGCCTGTTCGATTGGCGGCAATGTCGCGGAAAACTCCGGCGGCGTGCATTGCCTGAAGTACGGGTTGACGGTGCACAAC
>NZ_JAELTJ010000024.1 GCF_016428805.1 Achromobacter sp. ASV32 | reverse complement strand
CCCCCCCCCCCCCCCCCCCCCCCCCCCCCCCCCCCCCCCCCCCCCCCTATCCCACCCCCCGCCCCCCCCCCACCCCCCCACAACCGCATCGTCGTCGGCAGCGTCAGATGTGTATAAGAGACAGCGCTGCCGGGGCTGCCTGGACGGCGCCCCGTTGTTCACGTTACGCGTAGGCTTCCACCGGCAGGCATGCGCACACCAGGTTGCGATCGCCGTAGGCGTTGTCCACACGGGCCACCGGCGGCCAGTACTTGGCGTCGCGCAAGGAAGCCACCGGATAGGCGGCCTGCTGGCGCGGGTAGTCGTGCAGCCATTCTTCGGCCAGCAGCATCTGCGCGGTATGCGGCGCGTTCTTCAGGACGTTGTCCTCGCGATCGCGTTCGCCGCGCTCGACCTGGGCGATTTCCTCGCGGATCGAGATCATCGCGTCGATGAAGCGGTCCAGCTCGGCCACGCCTTCGGATTCGGTGGGCTCGACCATCAGCGTGCCGGCCACCGGGAAGCTCATGGTGGGGGCATGGAAGCCATAGTCCATCAGGCGCTTGGCGATGTCTTCGGCGCTGATGCCGCTGGTTTCCTTGAGCGGACGCACATCCAGGATGCACTCGTGCGCCACGCGGCCGTTGCGGCCCGCGTACAGCACCGGGTAATGATCGCGCAGGCGCGTGGCGATGTAGTTGGCGTTCAGGATGGCCACTTCGGTGGCGCGGCGCAGGCCATCGGCGCCCATCAGCGCGATGTACACAAACGGAATCGGCAGGATGCCGGCCGAACCGAACGGCGCGGCCGAGACGGGGCCGACCTTGGCCTCGCCAGGCAGCTTGCCCTGTTCGTTGACCACGCCCGGCAGGTACGGCGCCAGATGCGCGCGCACCGCCACCGGGCCCACGCCCGGGCCGCCACCGCCGTGCGGGATGCAGAAGGTCTTGTGCAGGTTCAGGTGCGACACGTCGGAGCCGAACTTGCCCGGCTGCGCCACGCCCACCATGGCGTTCATGTTGGCGCCGTCCAGGTAGACCTGGCCGCCGGCCTGGTGCACCAGCTCGCAGATTTCGGTAACGGCCTCCTCGAACACGCCGTGCGTGGACGGGTAGGTGATCATCAGCGCGGCCAGCTTGTCGCCGACCTGTTCGATCTTGGCGCGCAGGTCGGCCAGGTCGACGTTGCCGTTGGCGTCCGACGCCACCACGACCACGTCCATGCCGGCCAGTTGGGCCGAGGCCGGGTTGGTGCCGTGCGCCGACGACGGGATCAGGCAGATATTGCGCTGGTGCTGGCCGTTGGCCTGGTGGTAGCCACGGATGGCCAGCAGCCCGGCGTATTCGCCCTGCGCGCCCGAGTTGGGCTGCAGGCTGATGTTGTCGTAGCCGGTGATTTCGCACAGCGCGGCCGACAGGCGGGTGATCAATTCGTTGTAGCCCTGGCTTTGCGAGGCGGGCGCGAACGGGTGGACCAACGCGAACTCGGGCCAGGTGATGGGGATCATCTCGGCCGTGGCGTTCAGCTTCATGGTGCACGAACCCAGCGGGATCATGGTGCGGTCCAGGGCCAGGTCCTTGTCGGCCAGCTTGCGCAGGTAGCGCAGCATGTCGGTTTCGGATTGCACGCTGGAGAACACCGGGTGCTTCAGGATGGCGCTTTCGCGGGCCACGGCGGCGGGGATACCGCTGGCGGCCACGGCGTCCAGCGCGTCGACGTCGAGCTCGACGTCATCGCGCTCCAGACCGGCGGCGAACACGTTGACCAGCGCTTGCAGGTCGGCGGCGGTAACGGTCTCGTCCAGCGAGACGGCCAGGCGGGCGCCGTCGACGCGGCGCAGGTTGATGTGCTCGCACTCGGCGGCCGTCAGGATGGCCGGGGTGGCGGCGCCGGTTTCCAGCAGCAGCGTGTCAAAGAAGGTGTCGTTGGCGACCTTGATGCCCAGCTTGCCGAGTTCGGCGCGCAGGATCGCGGTGTAGCGCTGCACGCGGTGCGCGATGCGGCGGATGCCGGCCGGACCGTGCCACACGGCGTACATGCCGGCCATGACGGCCAGCAGCACTTGCGCCGTGCAGATGTTGGAAGTGGCCTTCTCGCGGCGGATGTGCTGTTCGCGCGTTTGCAGCGCCAGGCGCATCGCCGGGTTGCCCTGGGCGTCCTTGGACACGCCGACCAGGCGGCCGGCCATGTTGCGCTTGAAAGCGTCCTTGCAGGCCATGAAGCCGGCATGCGGGCCGCCAAAGCCGAACGGCACGCCAAAGCGCTGGGCCGAACCGACAGCGATGTCGGCGCCCCACTCGCCCGGCGCGGCCAGCAGGGCCAGGGCCAGCAGGTCGGTGGCGACGGCCACCACGGCGCCCTGGGCATGGGCGGCGTCAGCCAGCTTGCGATAGTCGGACACCGAGCCGGTGCTGTGCGGGTACTGCAGCAGCACGCCGAAGCATTCCGGCAGGCCCTCGGCTTCGTCGCCGATGGTGATTTCGATGCCCAGGCCTTCGGCGCGCGTGCGCACGACCTCGATGGTCTGCGGATGCACGTGGCGCGAGATGAAGAACACCGGGCTCTGCGACTTGGCGCCACGGCGCGCCAGCGTCATGGCTTCGGCGGCGGCGGTGCTTTCGTCCAGCAGCGAGGCGTTGGAGATGTCCAGCCCGGTCAGGTCGGCGACCATGGTCTGGTAGTTCAGCAGGGCCTCCAGGCGGCCCTGCGAGATCTCGGGCTGGTAGGGCGTATAGGCCGTGTACCAGGCGGGATTCTCGAGAATGTTGCGCAAGACCACGTTGGGGGTCTGCGTGCCGTAGTATCCCTGGCCGATGTAGTTGCGAAAGACCTTGTTGCGGCCGGCGATCTGCTTCAGTTCAGCCAGTACGTCGGCTTCGCTGCGCGACGGCGGCAGCGCCAGCGGGGCCTGGCTGCGGATCTTGGGCGGCACGACTTCTTCGATCAGGGCGTCCAGGCTGGCGCTGCCGATCACGGCGAGCATGGCGGCCTGGTCGGCGTCGGAGGGGCCGATGTGGCGGGGAATGAAGTCGGTGTGGGTGTCTAGGGCGCGCGACATGGAGGGATCTCGGGGTAGCGGGTGTCGTCGGGGGACGGACGGTGATGCGTCTTGCAGACGGGCAGCGGCGCCAGGCGCCGCGCCCGTCCGGACAGGCTTAGCCGTTGGCGACGGCTTCGTAGCCGGCGGCGTCCAGCAGCTTGTCGGCATCGGCGGCGTTGACCGGCTTGATCTTGAAGATCCAGGCGGTGAAGGCCGATTCGTTGATCAGGTTGGGGTTGTTTTCGAGTTCTTCATTGAACGCGACGATCTCGCCCGTGACCGGGGCGTAGATGTCGGAAGCGGCCTTGACCGACTCGACCACGCCGGCGGTCTCGCCCGCATTCAGCTTGGCGCCAACCTTGACGTCGCCGACGAAGACCAGATCACCCAGTTGATCCTGGGCGGTATCGGTGATGCCGACGACGAACACGTCGCCTTCGGCTTTGACCCATTCGTGGGACTCGGTGTACTTGCGATCGGTGGGCAGACTCATGGGAACTCCTGAGGGATTCGGGTAGAAGAGAATGGTGTTGCGCGCCTCGCGCCGGCGGCCCGCCCCCAGGGGGACCGGCAGCGCGAAGCTTCGAGTTTACGAGTGTTCGACGGCTTTGCCGTTACGGACAAACGGCAGTTTGCAGACCAGGGCGGGCACCCATTTGCCACGGATGTCGACCTCGACCGTGTCGCCCGCGACCACGCCTTGCGGCAGGCGGGCAAAACCGATGGACACGCCCAGCGTCGGCGACATGGTGCCGCTGGTGAGCTCGCCCACGCCGTCCTTGGTGCGCACGGCCATGTGGGCGCGCATGACGCCGCGTTCCTGCAGCTTCAGGCCGACGAAGGCGGCGGGCGTGGCGAATTGTTCCAGCGCGTCGCGGCCGATGAAGCGGCGTTCGGGGTTTTTCAGGGACACCGTCCAGGTCAGGGCGGCTTCGCCCGGCTGGGTCAGTTCGTCCATGTCCTGGCCGTACAGGTTCATGCCGGCTTCCAGGCGCAGCGTGTCGCGCGCCCCCAGGCCCGCCGGGCGCACGCCCTGGGCGGCCAGGTCGCGCCACAGCTGCACGGCCTCGGCGGCGGGCAGCACGATTTCAAACCCATCTTCGCCGGTGTAGCCGGTGCGGGCCACCAGGGTGTCGTCGCCGACGCGGGCGGCCACGAACGGGGTCAGCGGTTCGCTGGCAGCCTGCCAGGCCGGACGCGCGGCCCAGACCTTGGCGCGGGCATTGGGGCCCTGCACGGCGATCATGGCCAGGTCGCGGCGCGGCGTGATGGTGACGTCGAACTTGCCGGCCTGCTTGACGCGCTGCATCCAGGCCATGTCCTTGTCGGCGGTGCCGGCGTTGACCACCACGCGCCACTCGTCAACGGCGAAGAAGTAGACGATCAGGTCGTCGATGACGCCGCCTTGCGGATTGAGCATGCAGGTGTAGAGCGCCTTGCCCGGCACCGTCAGCTTGGCCACGTCGTTGGCCACCAGGCGCTGCAGGAACGCAAAGGCGTCCGGCCCGGTGACGTCGGCGTTGAGCATGTGCGAAACGTCGAACATGCCGGCGTCCTGGCGCACCGCATGGTGCTCTTCCAGTTGCGAACCATAGGCCAGGGGCATGTCCCAGCCGCCGAAATCGACCATGCGGGCGCCGCGGGCGATGTGTTCGTCGGCCAGCGGGGTGCGTTTGAGGGTTGCGGACATGCGCGGGTACTCCGGAGCGGCAGCGGTGCCAGGGTTACGGAATGCCATTGGCGGGTGGGCAACATGCCCCCGCGCAACGGCTGAATTTTCCGCCCCTCTGTCCTTTTGCCTGAGAGTTGCCCCGCTTGGCGGGTTTGCACCTTCGGCGCCTGGGCTGCGCGCTATGTCCCTGATTGGGCAGCGGCGCCAGGTCTCTCCAGAGTACTGTTTTGCCTCGTCCTCACGGTGAAAACCGGGACAGGGCAAACATGTGCGGTATGGGATACCTGAGCGATTCCGGGCGAATTGCGCCTTCGGCGGCGACCGCCCTTGGCAGCCGCTCTCTCCCGCAACATGCGTGACAGCGCCGAAAGCATACCGCGAAACGCGGCTGCCGCCCAGCGCCGCGCGAGGCCCGTCGTGGACTCGGGGCGCCACGGAAAGCCGCGCCTGCTACCCCAGCGCGGTATCCAGCAGCATCATCAGCACAAACCCCAGCATCAGCCCGCAGGTGGCATAGACCTCGTGCCCCTTGCGATGCGACTCGGGGATGATCTCGTGGCTGATGACGAACAGCATGGCACCGGCGGCAAAGCCCAGCCCCCATGGCAGCAGCGCGGCCGACCAGCCCACCACCGCCGCGCCCAGCACGGCCCCCAGCGGTTCGACCAGCCCCGACAGCATGCCCAGGGCCACGGCGAACGAACGCTTGTAGCCAGCGGCCAGCAACGCCACCGCCACCACCAGCCCCTCGGGGATGTCCTGGATCGCAATGCCGGTTGCCAACGCCGTGCCCCGCACCGGGTCATTGCCGGCATAGCCCACGCCGATGGCCAAGCCCTCGGGCAGGTTGTGCAGAGTGATGGCAAAGACAAACAGCCAGGTGCGCCGCAACCGGTGCGCTTCCATGCCCTCGCGGCCCTTGATGAAGTGTTCGTGCGGCAGCAGGCGGTCCATCAGCAGCAGCACCGCCGCGCCCAGCAGGATGGCAGCGCCGACCGTCAGGCCCGCGGCCCAGGGGCCGGCGCCCTGCGCTTCGGCTGCCGAGATGCCCGGCGCCACTAGCGAAAACGCGCTGGCCGCCAGCATGACGCCGGCGCCAAAGCCGAACATGCTGTCCTGCATTTTCTGGGGAATGGTGCGCGCGAACAGGATGGGCAGCGTGCCCGCCGCGGTAGCACCGGCGGCGACCATGCCGCCCAGCAGCGCGTCCGCGACGTGCGGCGCGTTCGCGTCGAAATAGACCCACAGCTGGTGCAGGCCCAGGCAGGCGACCAGCACCGACAGCGTCCAGACGCTGACGCTGGTCGCTGCGGGCCGGATGCGATGACGGCTGAATGTGTTCATGGACCTGCCCCCGCGCCTGGCCGAATCAGCCCACGGCGGCGGCGTAGCGGCGCGCCACCTCGGACCAGTCGATCACGTTGTAGAAGGCGCCGATGTATTCCGGCCGGCGGTTCTGGTACTTCAGGTAGTAGGCGTGCTCCCAGACGTCCAGCCCCAGGATCGGCGTATTGCCCTGCATCAGCGGGCTGTCCTGGTTGGCGCTGCTCTCCACCACCAGTTTGCCCGCCGGCGTCACGGAAAGCCAGGCCCAGCCGCTGCCGAAGCGGGTCAGCGCCGCCTTGGTGAAGGCTTCGCGGAAGGCCGCCAGGCCGCCCAGTTCGGCGTCGATCGCCCGGGCCAGGGCGCCTTGGGGTTCGCCGCCGCCCTCGGGCGACATGACAGACCAGAACAGGCTGTGGTTGGCGTGGCCACCGCCGTGGTTGCGCACCGCCCCGCGAATCGCCTCGGGCAGCTGGTCCAGGCGGCTCACCAGGGCTTCGACCGATTCGTCGGTGGCGATGCCGGCGCCTTCCAGGGCGGCGTTCAGGCTGGTGACGTAGGTCTGGTGATGCTTGCTGTAGTGGATTTCCATCGTCATCGCGTCGATATGAGGTTCGAGCGCGTCATAGGCATATGGCAGGGTCGGCAGGGTGTAAGCCATGAGATGTCTCCGTCAGGACGGTGCCGCGGAATGCGGGGCCGCATTGATTATCGAAAACATAAATGATATGTATTTTTATTTGATATAACAATGGTGACGTTGCAATAGCTGTCATAGAGACGGACTATGCCCGCCCCGCTGCCCCCGACGCCGCGCCTACAGCGCCTTGCCGCAGGCCACGCCGGAAGCCCAGGCCCATTGGAAGTTGTAGCCGCCCAGCCAGCCGGTCACGTCGACGGCTTCGCCGATGAAGTACAGCCCGGCGGTGGTCTTGGCCTGCATGGATTTCTGGTCCAGCCCCCGGGTGTCGACGCCGCCGCGCATGACCTCGGCCTTCTTGTAGCCGGCGGTGCCGCTGGGCACCAGGGTCCACTGGTGGATGTCCTGCGCCAGCGTGCGCAGCGTCTTGTCGGGCGCGTCGGCCAGGCGCAAGGCCGCCAGGCCGGGCTTGCCGTCCTGCTCGGCCAGGTGCAGCCAGCGGTCGGCCAGGCGCTTGGGCCACAGGCCCGCCAGCACCGTGTGCAATTGCTGGCGGTTGCCGGACTTGGACGCCAGCAATTCGGCGGCCAGATCGCGGCCCGGCGCCAGGTCGATGACGATGGGCTCGCCGGGTTTCCAGAAACTGGAGATCTGCAGGATCGCCGGACCCGACAGGCCGCGATGGGTGAACAGCAGGTCTTCGAGGAATTCACCGCGGGTCTTGCCCTGCCCCGTGTGCAGATTGACCTCGAGCGCCACGCCGGACAGCTCCGCCAGGGGCTGCCATTGGGCCGGATCGAACGTCAGCGGCACCAGCGCGGGACGCGGCTCGACCACCTTCAGGCCGAACTGGCGCGCCAGCTTCAGCCCGAAGTCGGTCGCGCCCAGTTGCGGAATCGCCATGCCGCCGGTGGCGACCACCAGCTTGGCGGCCCGGATCGGGCCCTGGCTGGTGCGCAACGCGAAGCCGGCCTCGCCGTGGGCCACCTCGGCCACCTGGCAACCCATGCGCCATTGCACGCCGCCCGTATCGCATTCGGCGCGCAGCATCTCGATGATGGACTCGCTGGAATCGTCGCAGAACAGCTGGCCGCGATGCTTCTCGTGCCAGGCGATGTGGTGGCGCTTGAGCAGCGCCAGGAAGTCCTGCGGCGTATAGCCCGACAGGGCCGAGCGGCAGAAGTGCGGATTGTCGGAGAGGAAATTGGCGGGGCCGGCCCCGATGTTGGTGAAGTTGCAGCGGCCTCCGCCGGAAATGCGGATTTTCTCGGCCAGGCGCTCGGCATGGTCGACCAGCACCACCCGCAAGCCACGCTGGCCGGCGACCGCTGCGCACATCATGCCAGCGGCGCCGGCGCCGAGAACGGCAACATCGAACATCGGGACTCCGGACCGGATCAGTCTTCGATCAGGCAGTCGACGTAGTAACGCTTCTCGCCGTCCGGACCCACTTCGTCGGCCAAGCCGTGGATGTAGGTCTCGAAGCCCGGGAAGCGCTCGTTGAACTCGCGCGCGAACTGCAGGTACTGGACGATGGTGCGATTGAAGCGCTCGCCCGGAATCAGCAGCGGGATGCCCGGGGGGTACGGCGTCAGCAGCACGCCGGTGACGCGGCCTTCAAGCTGGTCGATGTCCACGCGTTCGACCTCGCGGTGCGCCATGCGGGCGAAGGCGTCGGACGGCTTGAGCGCCGGCACCATGTCGCTCAGGTACATCTCGGTGGTCAGGCGGGCCACATCGCGCTCGCGGTAGGCTTCGTGGATCTGCTGGCACAGATCGCGCAGGCCCATGCGCTCGTAACGGCGATGCACCTTGCAGAAGTCCGGCAGAATGCGCCACAGCGGCTGGTTGCGGTCGTAGTCGTCCTTGAACTGCTGCAGCGCGGTCAAGAGCGTGTTCCAACGGCCCTTGGTGATGCCGATGGTAAACAGGATGAAGAACGAATACAGGCCGGTCTTCTCGACCACCACGCCGTGCTCGGTCAGGTACTTGGAGACCAGCGCCGCGGGGATGCCGGTTTCGCCGAAGCTGCCCGACATGTCCAGCCCCGGGGTGATGACCGTGGCCTTGATCGGGTCCAGCATGTTGAAGCCTTCGGCCATTTCACCGAAGCCGTGCCAGTGGTCGTTGGCTTCCAGCACCCATTCGTCGCGGTTGCCGATGCCTTCGGACACCAGGCGGTTCGGGCCCCAGACCTTGAACCACCAGTCGTTCTTGCCGAATTCGGATTCCACCTTGCGCATGGCGCGGCGGAAGTCCAGCGCTTCGCGGATGCTTTCCTCGACCAGCGCGGTGCCGCCCGGGGGTTCCATCATGGCCGCGGCCACGTCGCACGACGCGATGATCGCGTACTGCGGCGAGGTCGACGTGTGCATCAGGTACGCCTCGTTGAAGACGTTACGGTCGAGCTTGCGGGTCTCGGATTCCTGCACAATGATCTGCGAGGCCTGCGAGATGCCGGCCAGCAGCTTGTGCGTGGAGTGGGTGGCGAACACCATCGCGTCCTGGCTGCGCGGGCGGTCCTGGCCGATGGCGTGCATGTCCTTGTAGAACTCGTGGAACGCGGCGTGCGGCAGCCAGGCTTCGTCGAAGTGCAGCGTATCGACATAGCTGCCGAGCTGCTCCTTGATCATTTCCACGTTGTAGATGACGCCGTCGTACGTGCTTTGCGTCAGCGTCAGGATGCGCGGGTTCTTGTTCACCGCTTCGCGCGCGAAGGGGTTCGCCTCGATCTTCTTGCGGATGCTGTCGGGGTGGAATTCTTCCAGCGGGATCGGGCCGATGATGCCCAGGTGATTGCGCGTGGGGCGCAGGAACACCGGAATCGCGCCCGTCATGGTGATGGCGTGCAGGATCGACTTGTGGCAGTTGCGATCGACCACCACCACGTCGCCGGCGGCCACGTTGGCGTGCCACACCACCTTGTTCGAGGTGGACGTGCCGTTGGTCACGAAATAGCAGTGGTCGGCATGGAAGATGCGCGCGGCGTTCAGTTCCGATTCGGCGACCGGGCCGGTGTGGTCCAGCAGCTGGCCCAGTTCGTCCACGGCGTTGCAGACGTCGGCGCGCAGCATGTTTTCGCCGAAGAACTGGTGGAACATCCGGCCCACCGGGCTCTTCAGGAACGCCACGCCGCCCGAGTGGCCGGGGCAGTGCCAGGAATAGGAACCGTCCTGCGCGTACTTGACCAGCTCACGGAAGAACGGCGGCGGCAGGCTGTCCACGTAGCTGCGGGCTTCGCGGATGATGTGGCGCGCCACGAATTCGGGCGTGTCCTCGAACATGTGGATGAAGCCGTGCAGTTCGCGCAGGATGTCGTTCGGGATGTGCTCCGAGGTGCGCGTTTCGCCGTACAGGTAGATGGGAATGTCGGCGTTGCGGAAACGCAGTTCACCGATGAACATACGCAGGTTCTTGATCGCGCTGGCCACGTCCTCGGGCGAATCGACGTCGAATTCCTCGTCGTCGATCGACAGGATGAAGGCGCTGGCGCGGCTTTGCTGCTGGGCGAACGAACTCAAGTCGCCATAACTGGTCACCCCGATCACCTCGACGCCCTCGGCCTCGATCGCTTCAGACAAGGCACGAATACCCAAACCGGACGCGTTCTCGGAACGGTAGTCCTCGTCGATGATGAAAATAGGGAAGCGGAATTTCATGCAGGCGCTCCTGGGGCAAGCGAATCGGACCGTGATGGCGGACGCGAGTGTACTTCTAGTGAAAAACCGTCTGATGACAGGCGGCGCGAGAGGCCCCGCCAGGCTGGCGGGAATGGCGGAATTGTAGGGCGGATTTTCTCCAGACCCTATGGTTTTCCCGAACAGGGGTGCAGAGGGCGGAAAAACCTAGCGGATCACGCGCGCCTCACCGGCCTGCAGCGCGGTGGTGAAGAGGTCGAAGTAAGGCGCAATGGCCTCGGCGGCGCCGTAGCGGATACGCCGCTCGACCTTGGCGATGGCGCCCAAGCAGACCTCGGCTTCAGGCTCGCCGCAGACCAGCACGACCGGGTCTTCGTCGTCGCAGACCTCGTACAGGCCGCCGTGAGCCCGGCGCGCCACTTCGTAGAGGTAGGCGGCGGCGCCGACGGTTTGCATGGGGGTCAGGGGCAGCGCGCCGACGTGGGCGGCTTCAAGCGCCGTATCGAGCGCATGGATGCTGGACAGCGAGTAGTCGAGCCCGACGCCGAAGGCTCCGGCTGCCTGGACGAAATCCTGGGCGGCGTTGGCCACACGCGCCACGAACTCTTCCTGGACTTCGTCGCGCTTGGCGTCCTGGTTTATCTTGAGGAAACCGAACATCAGTGGCTCCTTTGTGAAAACCGCGAGCGGCGTTAGGCCCATTATAGGCAGCCCCCCCGCCTATACTGGCCGGTAGCGTCCCCAACCGTACCCTATTCCCAACACTTCACCGCCATGCCGTCCGCTTCCGCCGCGCTTGTCCGACGTCTTGTCCCCGCAGATGCCTCCGCCCTGCGCCAGTTGCGCCTGGACGCCCTGCGGGAAACCCCTGAAGCATTCGGATCAAGTTACGAAGAGGAACACACGCTGACACTGGACGACATCCGCGCCTGGATCGCCCCGGCGGACGACAGCGCGATGTTCGGCGTGTTTGCGCAGGACGCGCTGGCGGGAATGGTGGGCGTGGCGCGCCAGCGCAAGCTGAAGACCCGGCACAAGGCCCATATCTGGAGCATGTACGTGGCGCCCGGCCAGCGCGGCCAGGGCCTGGCCCGGCTGCTGATGCAGGCGGCGATCGGCCACGCCACCGGCATGCGCGGGGTGCGCCAGGTGCAGTTGAGCGTCACCGCCAACAACGACGCCGCCTTCAACCTGTACGTCACGCTGGGGTTCGAGGAATACGGCCACGAGTGCGAAGCGCTGTGCGTCAACGGCGTGCTGTACGACGAACTGCTGATGGCGCTGCCGCTGGCCGGCAAGTAACGCGCCGTGCTCCGTCAGCCCGCGCGGCGCCGCGCGCCGTAGGCCCAGACCTGGTTGCGGCCGCCGTCCTTGGCCTTGTAGAGCGCCTGGTCAGCCGCCTTGATGACGGCGTCCGGCGCGCGCAGCGCTTCGCCGCGCTCGGCCACTCCGATGCTGACCGTCACCCGCAGCGGACGCGAATTGCGGCCGCCGCGGCCACCGCGCCGGCGCTGGCCCACCTGGTCTGCCTTGGGCCGCGCGGGCTTGTCGCGCAGGCGCATCTGATAGGCCTCGATCGCGCGCCGCACGGTCTCCAGGTGCGGCATGGCCTCGACGGCGGTCTTGCCCGGGAACACCAGGGTGAATTCCTCGCCGCCATAACGGTAGGCGTAGCCGCCGCCGGCCACCCGGCGCAACTGCGACGCGACCATGCGCAGCACCTGGTCGCCCACGTCGTGGCCGTGGGTATCGTTGAATGCCTTGAAGTGATCGACGTCGGCCATCGCCAAGGTGTAGACGCGGCCCATGCGCTGCAGCCGTTCGTTGAGCGCCCGGCGCCCCGGCAGGCCGGTCAGCTCATCGCGAAAGGCCATGTGAAAGCCTTCGTGCGCCAGCGAAATCGACAAGGCGGTCAGCGCCGCCGACGCCATCACAGCCAGCTCCAGCGGGTGCTGCGCGCCCCGCGGCAGCGCCCACGCCATGCACATGAAGCCCAGCCATTGGCCAGCCTGCTGCGGACGCCCATAGCGCAGCAACAGCAGGGTCAGGGTCAGGCCGGTCAGCAGCAGCGCCGCCAGGGCCTGCACCGGCAAGCCAAGCCGGGCCAGCACGCCCTGCACCGCCAACGTGCCGAACAGACCCGCCATGCCTTCCTGGCCGGCCAGGGCGATGACCGCCGCGCCAATGGCCATCAGGCCGATGCGGGCCGCCATGTCCAGCAGCAGGCTGGAGCGCTCGGCCCAGAGCGCATTGATGGTGTAGGCGAGCGACCACCATACCAGCGCCGGTCCTGTCGCCCACGGCGCCTGGCTGGCGAGCGTGGGCCACAGGGCCACGGCCGCCAGCACGCTGAGCATCAGCGCCAGGGTCTGCGAACGTTGATACATCAGGCAGATGGCCGCGCCCACCAGCGTCATGACCCACGGCACGAATGGCACGATCTGCGTCAAGGCCGGCGGCCATTGCTGCCATAGCAACAGCCCGGCCGCCGCGAATACCGGCAGCGCAGGGTAGAACAACAGGGGCAGCCAGGGGATGTGGGGGTAACGCACGGATAGGGCCTTGCTCACGCTTGCTGAGATGACGTCGCCAAATCGGCAAACACATATCCCTTTTTACGGTCGCGGCACGGGGTTCTTTAGCGCGGCAACGATCGTGCGCGGGCCTGCCCGCCTGGCCGCAGGCCATGCTATGTTCTGCGCCTGGTCCCGGCGGAAAACCCCATGCGTATCCTGGTCAATATCGATGTGCCCGATCTCGAGCAAGCGATCGGCTTCTATGAACGCGCTTTCGGGCTGGCGCTGCACCGACGCCTGGGGCCCAAGGCCGCCGAAATGCTGGGCGCGTCGGCCCCCATCTACCTGCTGGAAAAGGCCACCGGCACGCCGGCCGCGGGGGTCGTGCGCCAGCCCCGCGACTATGCGCGCCACTGGACCCCGGTGCATCTGGACGTGGTGGTCGAGGACGTCGACAGCGCCGTGCAGCGCGCCGTGGCGGCGGGCGCGCGGCTGGAAGACGCCGCGGCGACGCACGACTGGGGCCGCATCGCCCACCTGAGCGACCCGTTCGGCCATGGCCTCTGCATCATGCAGTTCCTAGGGCGCGGATACGACGCGCTGACGGCGTCGGCGCTACGCGACGTGCCCGTGACCGAGGCCGACTTCGAGGCCTTGCTGGCCATCCGCATCGAGGCCATGAAGGAAAGCCTGGAACGCCTGGGCCGGTTCGATCCCGAACGGGCGCGGACACGGCTGCGCAGCACGTTCCGGCCGGACCATACCTGGTACATCGTGCGCGACGGCGCGCGCATCGGCTTCTATGCCCTGCGCCCCGACGGCGACGGGCTGCGGCTGGATCATCTGTATGTCGTCCCCGCCGCGCAAGGGCTGGGGGTGGGCGGCCAGGTGCTGGGCCGCCTGCTGCACGATGCCGACAGCCGCGGGCTGCCGGTGCGCGTGGGTGCGCTGCGAGGCAGCGACTCGAACCGCTTCTACCGCCGGCACGGCTTCGTGCCGGTGGCCGAAAGCGAGTGGGATATCGACTATCTGCGCCCCGCGCCGGGGCGCGGGGCCTGAGGCCCCGGTTATCCCAAGGCCCGCCGCGGACGGGTCAGGTACGCGGCAGCGTGACGCCGGTCTGGCCCTGGTACTTGCCGCCGCGGTCGCGGTACGAGGTCTCGCAGACTTCGTCGCTTTCCAGGAACAGCATCTGCGCGCAGCCTTCGCCGGCGTAGATCTTGGCGGGCAGCGGCGTGGTATTGGAGAACTCGAGCGTGACGTGGCCTTCCCATTCGGGTTCCAGCGGCGTCACGTTGACGATGATGCCGCAGCGCGCGTAGGTGCTCTTGCCCAGGCAGATGGTCAGGACGCTGCGCGGGATGCGGAAGTACTCCACCGTGCGGGCCAACGCGAACGAGTTGGGCGGAATGATGCAGACGTCGCCCTTGAAATCCACGAACGAGCCTTCGTCGAAATTCTTCGGATCGACGATGGTGGAATTGATGTTGGTGAAGATCTTGAATTCGTCGGCGCAGCGCACGTCGTAGCCGTAGCTGCTGGTGCCATAGCTGACGATGCGCCCGCCATTGGCCGTGCGGACCTGACCCGCTTCAAAGGGTTCGATCATGCCGGCTTCGGCCTGGCGGCGGATCCAGCGGTCGCTTTTGATGCTCATGGTGGGAGAGTGCTTGCGGATTGAATGGGCCTCATTTTATCCCGAGCGCGCCGCCCCGTCCCCGACAGGGGCGCGGCGGCGCCCCCGTCAATCGCCGAAGAAGGTGCGGTAGACCAGCGCGATGCCGTTGACCGAGCCGCCCTTCAGGTCCAGCGACAGGCCCCGCGCCAGGCGGTAACTGGCCCGTCCCACGGTGTCGCTGCCCGCCAGTGCCTGCTCCACGCTCAGCGTGATGCCGTTGGCGAACGACTTGCTGGCCACCAGGAACTGGGTCGCCAACTGGCTGTCGCTGTCGCGGTTGACATCGCCGGCGACGGTGCGGTCGGGCAGGATGCTGCCGGAGCTGCCCAGGTTGCCGGTGCGCACGCTGACGTCGTCCAGCCCGAACTGCTTGTAGAACGGCTGGCCGCCGCCCAAGAGCGCGGTGCCGACCGACAGCAGCAAGGCGGCGTCGCTGCCGCTTTCGTCCGGGCCGCGGCCCAGCAGCAGCCAGGAGAGTTTTTCGACGTCGCTGACGTCCGGGTAGGACACCAGGTCGATGCGCGGACGCTGCGCGGTGCCGACCACCTTCACGCCCGCCTCGACCTGTTCGCCCGTACGCAGGGCCTCGATGTCCAGCAGCGGGTTGTCCAGACGGCCCTGGAAGGTCAGGGTGCCGCGGCGCAGCCGCAGCTTCTGGCCATAGGCCTCGATGCCGCCGCCGCGGGTGCGCAGCGCGCCCACGCCGGTCAGGCGGCCGTCGTTGAGCAGGATCTGGATCGACCCGAGCAGCCCGGCGTCCAACCCCATGCCGGTGATGTAGAAGCGCGGCCCCATGTCGAACTTCAGGTTCATGCTGGTCTGCAGCGGCGTGGACACGACGCCGGGGTCATCGCCCACGCGCCGCACCTTGACGTCGTCGTCCAGCGAGGGCACGCCCTGCAGGATCTCCAGGCTGAACCAGCCCGCGTCCGCCTTCAGGTCGCCCACGATGTCGATGCGCGGCATCTGCGCCGTCAGGTCGACGGTGCCCGACACCATGGCGTAGCGGTCGGACCGTTGCAGCGCCGGGAAGCGGTACAGGGTCAGGCGCACGTTGCCGCCGCCGTCGATCAGGTTCCACTGGCCGCGCGCCTCGGCATAGCCGTCCTTGGCCTCGGGATTGGTGGTGATCCATTCCCGGGTGCGCCATTCGGCGGGCATGACCCGCAGCGAGGCCGGGAAGCGCAGGCTGTCCAGCACCAGCTTGTCGCCGTCCAGGCGCGCCGACAGGGTGCCGTCGACCAGGCGCACGCCGTCGTCGATCCGCACCACGCGCAGCTTGTCGCCGCGGATCGCGCCGCTGGCGCTCCATTTGCCGGCCAGCGTGCCCTGGGCGTCGAGGTTGGCCTTGACCTGGCCGCCGATTTCCATCGAATCGCCCACGAACAGGCCGACCCAGGCCAGGTCGGTGATGTCCGCATCCAGCTTGGCGCGGATGGGCTGGCGCGCGTCCAGCGCCATACCGCCCTGCGCGTCCACCACCAGCACCGCGGTGCCGGTGCCGGCGATCTTGCCCATTTTTTCGGTGGACAGGTCCAGCTTGGCGTCCAGGCGGCTGGCGTTGGCCGACGTCGGCGTGGCCGTCAGGTCCAGTACCAGGGCCTTCACGCCCAGCGGGATGGGCGGGTCGCCCGGAATCAGCAGGTCGCCGTCGCGCCGCGCGATGCGCGCGCGGCCGCCCAGCCGGCCGTCGAATTTCAGGTCCCACAGCATGTCCAGCGCGATGCGGCGCTGGCCTTCGGCCACCATCGCGTTCACGCGCTTCGGGCCCTTTTGCAGCTTAGCGGCGGCCTCGGGGTCGACGGCCGCGATGACCTGACGCGCCATGGCGGCGGTGATGACGAGGTTGTCGGCCTGGCCGGCGGTTTCCCAGCGCTTGGCGCCGCCGCGCGAGCCCTTGTGGGCGATGACCAGCTTTTCCTTGCCCGGCAGGGTCACGCTGAGCGCGGTCTGGCCTACCTGCCACTGCCATTGCGGCGCGACCGCCGACGGCAGGAAGGACAGCGTGACGGGGCGGTCGACCGATACGGCGAAACCGGCGGTGTCAGCCGTCAGCCGCGAGAACGTGCCGCGCCAGCCGGTCAGGGCCGCGTCGGCCTCGCCGGCCGGGCCCGGGCCCCAGCCGCCAGCGAAGGTGATGGCGGCTTGCGCCCGCGACTGTCCCAGCACGCCGGGGCGCGGCTTGGCCGGGGTGTAGCCGGCGGTGAAGTCGCCCTTGTGCGCCGCCGGCGTGCCGGTCAGTTTGCCCTTGAGGTCGGCGCCGCCCGGGATGCCGGGCCAGAACGCGTCCAGCTGCGGCGCCTGCGCGTCCAGCGTCAGGTTGCCGTCGGACGCGTCGATCCCCCCCTGCGCCCGGACGCGGTTGCCGCCCAGCTTCAGGTCGATGTCCAGGCCGTGGATACGCAGGCCGGCCAAGCGTTCGTCGACGGGGGTGGCGGCGCGCTTGGCGGGTGTTGCGGCAGCCGATGCTGCGGCAGCCGATGCTGCGGCAGCCGATGCTGCGGCAGCCGGCGCTGCGGCAGCACCGCCCGCCGGCGCGGCGATGTCCACCTGCGCCTTGACCGACCCCGTCAGCGGCTGCCTGTTCCAGCGTGCGCCGTCCTCGAACCGCAAGTCGATGGCGGCCTGGCGCAGTTGGTCCAGGTTTTCGAATTCCGCGCTGATCTGGGCGTTGGCGCTGACTACCGCCTGCGGGATCCCCTCCCCCAGCCAGGGTGACAGGTCCAGACGCTGCGCCGCCAGCGTGCCGGCGATCCGGTCGCGGCCCGGACGGCCATCCACCGCCTGCAAGTCCAGGCGCGCGGACAGCGTGGACTTGTCCGGCAATCGGGCATCGGCCCGCGCGCTGCGCAAGATCAGCGGCGTGCGCGGCGCCAGGTCGGCGACCAGTTCCAGCGCCAGGCCGGCGCCGGTGCCGTCGAGCTTGGCCTGGATGCCATCCAGCGAGCCGGCGGCGTCCGCGCTCAGGATCACCTGGCAAGCCGGGGCCGGCGGACCGACCAGCTCGCGCGCGGCGTCAGCCCGCGGGTCGGCGGCCTTGCCCTTGGGCGGGCCGGCTTGCGCCTTGCCCGCATCGGCCTGCTTGCCATCCGGCTTGCGGGTAGCTCCGGCGGCCGGCCTGGCCGCGCCGGCCGCCGTCTTGGCGGGTTCCGCCTGCGTCCTGGTCGGCGGCGCGAACTTGCCGCTGAGTCGATCGGCCTGGCACAGCGGCGAGTCCGGCCCGGCCCCGCGCGCCGTCACGTCCAGGCGGGCGGCGAACGGCCAGGGATCGGCCAGGCGCTGCAGTTCGGCCTGCCCGCTGACTTGCGCCTGCCCGACTTCATGGCCCACCCGCAGGCTGGCAATACGCAACTGCGCGCCCTGCTGGCGTCCCGCCGCGAACGTGGCGTTCAGGTCGCCCAGTGTCACCGGCAGTTCCTGGCCATCCTGCAAGAGATGGAAGTCGCCCAGCGCCAGCCGGTCCACGGCGATGTCCACCGGCAGCGACGGCAATGTGAAGGGTTCCGAGGGTGCTTCGGCCGCGGGCGCGTCGGTACTGGAGGTCAATGCAATATTGACCGTGCCGGCGGACAGTTCGCGCACGTGCAGCAGCCGGTCGCCCAGCGCGCGCCAATGCACGTTCAGGCGCAGGTCGGTGATATCGATGCGGGTGCCGCCCACGGTCAGGTCCAACCGGCCGACGTCCAGCCCGCGCAGGATCGCGCCGCGCACGTCCACGGCCTGACCGCCCATCTGCTGGGCAGCGGTGGTCAGCAGCAGGCGCGAGCCGGTCTGCGACGCCAGCAGCCAGAACACGAAGCTGCACGCCAGCACGGCCAGCATGGCCAGGCCGGGCAGCCACCACACCAGCACCTGGCGCAGAAACTTTCGCAGCGCCCTCAAAACGCAATCCCCAGCGAAAAGTGCAGGCGCAGGTCGCGCTCGCGCTGGCCGTAGGCCAGGTCCAGGAACAGCGGACCGGCGGGCGTGCGCACCCGCGCGCCCACGCCATAGCCCACCGCCATCGACATATCGCCGAACGACTGGGCCGCATCGCCGGCATCGACGAACACGCCCATGCCCCAGCGTTCATTGAAGTAGTGGTCGTACTCGATGCTGCCGACCACCAGGGTGGGCGCGCCCACCGTAGCGTTGTCGCGCTTCAGGCCGATGCTTTGATACTTGTAGCCACGGATGGAACGGGCACCGCCCGTGCGAAAACCGAAATCGTCCGGCACCTGCACGTTGCCGTTGGCCCAGACACGGCCGACTTCGCCGCGGATGGTCAGCACGTCCAGCTTGCCGATCGGCCACCATTTCTGGGCACGGAAACGCGCGCGGGTGTAGGGCTCGCCGGTATCGAGCGTGACGCCCACCCCGCCGCCCAGCGCGATCAGGTTGCCCTCGCGCGGGTCGTATTTGTTGTCCACATCGCGCCGCAACCACTCGCCGGTGGCGGTCAGCGTGGGCAACGTGTATTCGTCGCCACCGTCGATCTTGACGTGGTCTTGCGCCAGCAGCAGGCCCCAACGGGTCTCATAGGTCACGCGGCTGTCGCCGGCGCCCTTGCGCTCCTGACTGCGGGTGGCGCCCAGGGCGTAGCGGGTGACGTCCAGGCCCTGGATGTCGGAGTGCTGCGCCAGCACGCCGATGGAATCCTTGTAGCCGCGCTCGGTCGGCGGCAGATAGACGTCGGTATAGACGCGCTGCTGCAGGCGGTCCACGCTGAAGCCCGACTCCATCGTGACCGGTTGGCCGAACACCACGTTCTGGCGGTACAGCGACTCGAGCCGCACGCCGGCCTCGTCGTCCACGCCCAGCGATACCGAGAAGCGCTTGGGCGGCGCCTCCACCACCCGCACCTGCACCGGCAGCGTGACTTCGCCGTTCGAGTCGTAGACGGCGGGCGGCGGCGGCATGGCGCCGGACACCACGGGATCGCCCGCCGGCGCGGATTCGGCGGCATTGGCCGCGCCTGGCGCGCGCGCCCGGTCCGAGGCGGGCTCGGCCGGCTGCTGGGCGCTACCGGGCTGGCGCAACGCCACGAAGGCGCCGCGGAAGAACGCCGTGGATTGCAGATCTTGCTGCCATTCATCCAGCCGGTTCTGATCGTAGGGCGAGCCCGGCGAATAGCGCACGTAGCGGGTGATGAGCTTGTTCGGCACGCGCTCCAGCCCTTCGGTGCTGAGTTCGCCCATGCGGACCTGCGGCCCGCTGTCGATAGTGACGCGCAAAGCAGCCGACGCCGTATCGGCCTGCACCTCGGCTTCGGACGTGGTCATGCGCGCCAGCATGAAGTCGCGCACCGACACCTCGTCCAGCAAGGCGGACTTGGCCTTGTTCCAATCGCTGTTGATGAATGGCTGGCCGACCTTCAGCAGCCAGTCGTCGCGCAGCTTCTGCACGCGGGCCGCGTATTCCGGGCGGGTGATGCGGCCGGTGAAGGTCAGATCGACCGACGACACCATCGTGCGCTTGCCAGGGACAATGCCGATGTCCCAGGTTTCGCCGCCAATGTCGGTGCCGGCTTCAAGCGTGACGGTGGGCGTGAAATAGCCCTGGGTGGCCAGCGCGGCCAGCGTGGCGTCGCGTGCGCGGCGCCGCAGGCGGTTGATTTCGCCGCCGTCCTGGTCTTCGGCCAGGCGCGCGATGGCGTCCACGGCCTCGGTGATCGACTGCAACGCGGCCGGCGGCACGCCGCCGGGGTCCACGATGATCTCAGGGCGCTTGGCGGCCGCCTCGCCCGCCACTACGAAAAGTCCAGCCAAGAAGGCCCGGGCTGCCCACCGCATGCGTCAGGTCGGCTGCTGCACGACGATGGACGGGAATTTCCCGGCCATGTCGCGGGGAAGCGCCGCCACGCCCGCCGCCAGTTTCCGGGCGATGCCGCGATACAGGGCCGCGGCTTCACTGCCGGGATCGGCCACCACGGTAGGCGTGCCGGCATCGGTCTGCTCGCGGATGGCCAGCGTCAGCGGCAGGCTGCCCAGCCAGGGGGTGTCGTATTGTTGGGCCATGCGCTGGCCGCCGCCCTCGCCGAAGATGTGTTCGGCATGGCCACACTGCGAGCAGATGTGGATCGCCATGTTCTCGACCACGCCCAGGATCGGCACGTCGACCTTCTGGAACATGCGCAGGCCCTTGCGGGCGTCCAGCAGCGCCACGTCCTGCGGCGTGGTGACAATGACCGCGCCCACCACCGGCACTTTCTGCGCCAGGGTCAGCGCCACGTCGCCGGTGCCCGGCGGCATGTCGACGATCAGATAGTCCAGGTCGCGCCAGTTGGTCTGGCGCAGCAATTGTTCAAGCGCCTGGGTGACCATCGGGCCGCGCCAGATGGCCGGCGAGTCGGCGTCGATCAGAAAGCCGATGGAATTGGCCTGCAGACCATGGCCCGTCAGGGGCTCCATGCTCTTGTTGTCCAGGCTTTCGGGCCGGCCCGACACGCCCAGCATGGTCGGCACGCTGGGGCCGTAGATGTCGGCGTCCAGCAGGCCGACCTTGGCGCCTTCGGCCGCCAGGGCCAGCGCCAGGTTCACGGCCGTGGTGCTCTTGCCCACGCCGCCCTTGCCGGAGGCCACCGCAATAATGTTGCGGACATTGGGCAGCGGCTTGAGCCCTTTTTGCACGGCGTGCGCCGCGACCTTCCAGGTGACGGTCACCTGGGCGCCCGGCGCGCCGGCGGCGGCCAGCGCGGCCACGGCCAGATCGCGCACCTGGTCGCGCACGCCATCGGCGGGATAGCCCAGTTCGAGCGTCAGGGCGACACGGTCCCCCACCTGTTGAATGTCACGATCTTTTACAGATACGCCTAGGTCCAGTCCGGTGTTCGGGTCGTGCGCGGCGCGCAGCGCGGCGCGGATTTGGTCTATCGTTATACTCATATCACTGTGGTTCCGTAGGCAGCGCGGCTTCTGCGGGCCGCCATCCCCTAAAGGATAGCGGATACACGGGAACCTTTCGCTGCGTTTTGCATCCGACCTTCATGACCAATACTCTCATCCGCTTCTTCCGAGCCGTCTTATTCGCCGCCCTGGCCTTGATCGGCATGGCGATGGCGCTGGTGTTCATGTTGTCCACGGCGATCGCCGTGGCGATCCTGTACGTGGTCGCCAAGGTGCGCGGCAAGCCTTTCGGCGTGCGCGCCTATTGGAGCCAGCGCCAAGGTGCCCGTCCGGGTCCTTTCCAGCCCGCCAGCGCCCCGTTTGCCACGCAACCGCGCGGCGACGTGATCGACGTCGAGGCCCGCGAGATCCGCTAAGCCCGGCCTCGCAGCGCCCCCGCCGGCCTGCCCCGCGCACCGGCTGCCGCGCCGCGTGCGCCCGTCTTCCCGGATCGGCTCCCGGCCTGCCTGCCGGCATGCCGTCCCCCAACCCGCCTGGCGCGTGTGCGCGACCGGCGGGTTGCGTCGTTTCAGGGGCGCCGCCCGCCCTGCCTGCCCGCGCATCCCCGCCGTTGCCCTAAAATGGCCGGCCACCCCCTCTTTTCCCCTCAACCTCTATCGACAACCATGTCTCGCACCCTTTTTGTCACCACTGCGCTGCCCTACGCCAACGGATCTTTCCACATCGGCCACATCATGGAGTACATCCAGGCTGATATCTGGGTTCGTTCGATGCGAATGGCGGGCCACACGGTGCACTTCGTGGGTGCGGACGACGCGCACGGCGCGCCGATCATGTTGAAGGCCGAAAAAGAAGGCATCACGCCGCAAGCGCTGGTCGCGCGCTACGCGGCGGAACGCCCGCAGTACCTGAACGGCTTTCACATCCGCTTTGACCACTGGCACAGCACCGATACGCCCGAAAACGTGGCGCTGTCGCAGGACATCTACCGCGCGCTGAAGGCCCAGAACCTGATCGAGACCCGCTCCATCGAGCAGTTCTACGACCCGGTCAAGGGCATGTTCCTGGCCGACCGCTACATCAAGGGCGAATGCCCCAAGTGCCACGCCAAAGACCAGTACGGCGACTCCTGCGAAGTCTGCGGCGCGGTCTACGCGCCCACCGACCTGATCAACCCGTACTCGGCGCTGACCGGCGCCACGCCGGTGCTCAAGTCGTCCGACCACTTTTTCTTCAAGCTGTCGGACCCGCGCTGCGTGGAATTCCTGCAGCAATGGACCAACGGCAGCAATGCCCACGGCGGCAAGCACCTGCAGCCCGAAATGCTGGCCAAGACCCGCGAATGGCTGGGCGCCGAAGACGGCCAGGCCAAGCTGGGCGACTGGGACATCTCGCGCGATGCGCCGTACTTCGGCATCGACATCCCGGACGCGCCGGGCAAGTACTTCTACGTCTGGCTGGACGCGCCGGTGGGCTACCTGGCCTCGCTGAAGTCGTACTGCGACCTCAAGGGCCTGGACTTCGACGCGCTGCTGGACCCGGCCGGCACCACCGAGCAGGTGCACTTCATCGGCAAGGACATCGTGTACTTCCACGCCCTGTTCTGGCCCGCGATGCTCAAGTTCGCCGGCCGCAAGACGCCGGACGCGGTCAATGTGCATGGCTTCATCACCGTCAGCGGCGAAAAGATGTCCAAGAGCCGCGGCACCGGCATTTCGCCGCTGCGTTACCTGGAAATCGGCATGAACGCCGAATGGCTGCGCTACTACATCGCCGCCAAGCTGAACGCCCGGGTCGAAGACATGGACTTCAACCCCGAAGACTTCATCGCCCGCGTCAACAGCGACCTGGTCGGCAAGTATGTCAACATCGCCAGCCGCGCGGCCAGCTTCATCACCAAGCACTTCGACGGCGCCCTGGCCTATTCGGGCGACACCGCCGCGCTGTCGGCCGAATACGCCGAGCAGGCCGAATCGATCCGTGCCGCCTTCGAGGCGCGCGAATACAACCGCGCCATCCGCGAAATCATGGCCTACGCCGACCGCATCAACCAGGCGTTCGACACGGCCCAGCCGTGGGTGCTGGCCAAGGGCATCGCCACCGCCGACGACGCGCAGAAGGCCGCGCTGCAAGATATCTGCTCGCGTTCGCTGGCCGGCTTCAAGGCCCTGTCGGTGATGCTGGCCCCGGTGCTGCCGGCCCTGGCCGAGCGCGTGGCGCGCGAGCTGTTCGCCGCCGACGCCAACTTCACCTGGGCCGACGCTGCGGTGCTGCCGCAACGCGTGGCGCCGTTCAAGCACCTGATGCAGCGCGTCGAACCGCAAATGCTGGAAGACCTGTTCGAGCCGCCCGCCGCGCCCGTGGTGGTGCCCGGCGGCGAGCCGCTGGCCGACACCATCTCCATCGACGACTTCGCCCGCGTCGACCTGCGCATCGCGCAGATCGTCAACTGCGAGCACGTCGAAGGCTCGACCAAGCTGCTGCGCCTGACCCTGGACGTAGGCGAAGGCCGCCACCGCAACGTGTTCTCGGGCATCAAGTCGGCCTACCAGCCCGAAGACCTGATCGGCAAGCTGACGGTCATGGTGGCCAACCTGGCCCCGCGCAAGATGAAGTTCGGCGTCTCCGAAGGCATGGTGCTGGCCGCCAGCCACGCCGATGAAGCCGTGGACGCCGGCATCTACGTGCTGGAGCCGTTCCCCGGCGCCAAGCCCGGCATGCGCGTGCGCTGAGCCCTTTCCGGGCACGCTGGAAAACGACAAGCCCGCCGATCGGCGGGCTTGTTGCTTTTCTGGCGCGGCGGACGCCGCGCCGGCGTCAGTCCTTGCTGGGCGCCAGGGCCGGGTCCAGCGAGATGCGCTCGTCGAACACGAAGCACTTGCCATCAAAGCCCGGACCGCCGGTTTCCTCGAAATACTTGAGGATGCCGCCGTCGAGCTGGTAGACGTTGGGAATGCCGGCCTCGTTCATGTAGATGGCGGCCTTTTCGCAGCGGATGCCGCCGGTGCAGAAGCTGACCACGGTCTTGCCCTCCAGCTCGGCGCGGTGCGCCTGCACCGCCGCGGGGAACTGGGTAAAGCGGTCGATGCGCCAGTCGATGGCATCCTTGAACGTGCCTTCGTCAACCTCGAACGCGTTGCGCGTATCCAGCATGACCACGGGGCGGCCGTCATCGTCGACGCCCTGCGCCAGCCAGCGGGCCAGGGTGCGCGGATCCACGCCCGGGGCGCGGCCGGCTTCGGGCCGGATCGTCGGGTGATCCATGCGGATGATCTCGCGCTTGATCTTAACCAACAGCTTGCGGAACGGCACCTGCGCGCTACGGCTGAATTTCACTTCCAGGTCGGCGAAGCGAACGTCAGCGCGCAGATCCGCCAGGAAAGCGTCTATGCCCGCTTGCGCCCCGGCCAGGAACAGATTGATCCCTTCCTCGGCCAGCAGCACGGTGCCCTTCAGGGCCGCTTCGCCCGCCTGGGCCAGCAGCCGGGCGCGCAGCTCGGGCAGGGCATCGAGCGAAACGAATTTGTAGGCGGCAATATTGACGACGGAAGACATGGCAAAGCGGGGCGTAAAGCGGCGAAGGCCGTAATAGTAATGCCTGCCCCGCCCCGCCCGCTTGCGGCAGGTCAAGCGCGGGGATCAGCGCTTGACGATTTCCTGCTCGACCACGGTATCCAGCACCCAGCGCAAGCCGGACGCGTCGGCAGGCGGATTGGGGTCTTTTACCTCGACCACGCGCAGGCGGTACCGGATGCCGGGCTGGAAATTGAAGCCCGTGATGTCGCCATACCAAAGCTGCCACGGTTGCGACTGGCTATCGCGCACCTGGTAGCAGGTGGCGCGCCCGGCGCCGGCATTGCACGGCACGCGTTCGGAATTCACGTAGATCAGCTTGGTCGGGCCTTGCTGGCCTCCGGCGACGGGATCGATGCGGCGGCCGAAATCCAGCGTGTCGCCGCTGCTGAGCATCCAGGTCATGCGCTGGGGGTTGTTGGTGTTGTCGAACGAGGTGGCCGTGATGCGGGTCAGGCCAGCCAGGAACTCCTGTTCGAGCTGCATGTTCACCGGCGCGCAGACCATCATCGTCGCCACGGGGTTGGACTGGATGATCAACTGGCCGTTGGCCACGGTATAGGGTGCGCTGTACTGGTTGCAGCCCGAAAAGCCCCCCGCGCGCGGCACGCCCTGGTCGTGGATGAAGCTGATGGTGAGCGGGCGCGAATTGGACGACGGATGCGGAATCTCGCGCAATGCGCCGCCGGGGCGGGTCCAGCGGGCCAGGTCCCAGCTCGTCTGCACCAGCACATCGGAGGCCGCGGCCGGCTGAAAGCGCGGGTCCCGGCCGTCCGCGGCACGTTGCGGCGGCGCCGCGCAGGCCGCCAGGCCAAGACTCAACACGCAGGGGGCCATCCAGCGCAAGGACGAGGACAAAGACATGGATATCTCCCGCAAGAAACGAAGCCTGCTGACACGAAGCACACCCGCGCCGCGCGAACCGCGGCGCCGGGCAGCGCCCATTGTAGGCGCGCCCCGGCCGCCGGCTCAGCCGTGCAAAACATACTGAAACACCTGGCCCGCCTCAGGGCGTGGGCGGGTCCTGGCGACGCTCGAATTCCAGCACGTCGCCGCTGCGCAGGTTGAACGTCAGGTGGCGCGGCGCGCCCCCGCTATCCAGCGTGAAGGTGTCGATCGCGCTCAGCCCGCGCAGGTAGTCGTTTTCGAGCTGGGCGCGCTCGGCCGGCACGCAGGCCATGCGGGTGGCGGCGGCCGCATCAATGAACAACTTGCCGGCATCGAGCTTGTACACGCCCCTGTAGCTGTTGCAGCCCGAGAAACCCTCGGCGCGGTATTGCTTGCCCTGCGCCAGAAAGGTCAGCTTGATGGGCTCGCCATTGTCGCCGTGGGGAATGTTGCGCAGCCCTCCCGCGGATTGGGTCCAGCGCACGAGCTCCCAACTGGTCTGGGCCAGCGAATCGGCGCTGGTGGCCGCATTGGCCGCCGCGGCGCCTTGCGCGCGCGCGCCGCCAGTGGAACTGGCGCAGCCCGCCAGCGCCAGGGCCAGCAGCCCCGCGCCCAGCAGGCGGCAATGCGAAGACAGGAAAGTAGACATGGGCAGCACTCCTGAAAAGACATACCCCGAATGTAACCGCCATGGGCCCGGGGCGTCCCGGGCCTCCCCCCGACAGCCGAATCCGAAAGCAGCACGCCGCCCCCCGCGCCGTCCTCCCCTCGCAGGGGGTGCTGCACGCCGTAAGCCGCATGGCGGCGGGGGGTGGCGACGCGCAGAATCGATGGACATCCCGCCTGCGTCCGGCGCCAGTCCGGCGGGCGGCGCCGGCAGCAATAACAACGACGACCGGAGACACGGCGATGGGCATCTTGAGAACCTTGCTGGCGCTGTCCGTCGTGCTCGACCACCTGGGTGGGGCCACGACCGATTGGCTGGTGGGCGGCCGCCTGGCGGTGCAGCTCTTTTACGTGATCTCCGGCTTCCTGATTTCCTATGTGCTGACCGCCACCGACCATTACCAGGGCGCGGTCGGCCGGTTCTACGCCAACCGTGCGTTGCGGCTGTATCCGATCTATCTGGCGGTGGCGGCGCTGACGTTGCTGGCGTATGCGGCCGACGGCGGCGCGTTCTGGCGCGTCTACGACCACCTGCCCTTTGCCGCGGAGCTGTTCCTGGGGTTGTCGAACCTCTTGATCCTGGGCCAGGACTGGCTGATGTTCTTTGGCATCGAACACGGCGCGCTGGCCTTTACCGGCAGCTTCGCCCACAGCGACGTGCCGCTGTACCAGGGACTGCTGGTGCCCCAGGCGTGGACGCTGGGCGTGGAAATGAGCTTCTATCTGATCGCGCCGTTCGTGCTGCATTCGCCCCGCCGCCTGCTTACATTGCTGGCGGCGTCGCTGGCGCTGCGGGCCGTGCTGATCGCCACCGGCATCGGCCTGTCGGATCCCTGGACCTACCGCTTCTTTCCCACCGAGCTGGCCCTGTTCCTGGCCGGCTCGCTATCGCACCAGGTGCTGCTGCCACGCTGGCAGGCATGGACGGACCGCTTTGCCCGCCTGCCCGAACTGGGCACCGGACTGCTGCTGCTCTACGCCCTGGCGCATTTTTCCATCGGCCTGCCGCACACCCTGCGCGACGGCCTGGCAGTGCTGCTGTTCGCCGCCCTGCTGCCGCTGGCCTTCCTGTTCCAGTCGCGTCACCGGCTGGATCAGGCCATCGGCGAATTGAGCTACCCCATCTACATCTGCCACACGCTGGTCATTCTGTTCTTCACGTGGCTGCTGGACGGCGCGCAGCGGCAGCAGCCCGCGCTGTTCACGGTGCTGGTGGTGGCGGGCTGTATCGGCTTGTCGGCGCTGCTCAACAGCCTGATCGCGGATCCGGTGGAGCGGCTGCGGCGGCGGCTGCGCGCGCGTGGCGACGCATCGGGCACCGTCGACACGCCCCGGCCTGCGCCAGCCGTGGCGCGTGCCGGCGGCGCCCGGCTCACGGGCATGGCGCAAGCGCCACGCGGGCGCGCGGCATCACCACAGCGGCCCGTGGGGACTATTCGCCGCGCGCCTTGATGTAGGCCGCCAGCACCTGCTCGATCTGGCGCTTTTCCTGCAGGCTCAGACGGGCGTAGGTCGCGTACGAGACCGTTTCGAACGGCCAGGGCGGCGGCGCACAGGCTTCGCCCACGCTGGGGGACGACTCCGCGTAACCGGTGTTGACCATCGGTCCTTCACCAGTGCTGAGCCACAGGGGATTGACCCGCAGCGCCCGGGTCAGCTTGATGAGCGCGTCGCTGGAAGGCTGCAGGCGTTGGCCGCTTTCGTAGTTGCCGATGGCGCTCTGCGACAGGTTGCTCGCGACTGCCAAGTCCTTTTGTGTCCATCCCTGAAGCATTCTTGCATTGCGCAGACGATGGCTAAACGTGTCCAATCGATCAACCTGAGACATTAATTTGAATTTATATATTTGATTAAAACATCTCAATACTGCTGCCAAACAAACGGATTACAACCCAATTCCCGGGCTAATCCGTAAATCGCGGCGCGCGCTCCCTGCCCGCTGCTTCGCCCTGGCTCCGGAGACGCGGCGCACGCTTCGAGCCAGGGAAAAAAACCATTTCTATCATTGACTTGCGGACGCACCCGAGTCTTGTCGAGTCTGCCCGGGCGACGCACCGTGGCCGTGCCGCCCCCCGGAAAGTCCGCCCGAGTTTATGACTTTCGGCGATCAAAAAATAAAAAATAATGTATCGGTAATACTTAATATCTTATCGTCGCAAATACGCAAACAAACAGCGTTTGAGGTGTTTTACGTCGGTTTACGCGAATCGGATTGTTACTACCAGAAACTACAGAAACGTATCTTCACAAAAAAACACGCCCGTGTTTAAATGAAACACGGGCGTGACTTCCATGCGGAATCGGATGCTGACCTGTAGTCCTGACCTTCGCCCGCCACCAACAACACCGCCAGATGCCGCCACATCATGGCGCGCAGCAAAGGGAGAGGGCATGACACGCAACGATCACGCTGTCGTCGGCGCAGGCGGGCATCCATGAACAACACGCTGGATGTCATCTTTCTCGGCCACGACGATGCCAGGCATGCCCGGCTGGTCGAGGCCCTGTCCCATCTGGGCTTCAACGTACGCCGCTGCCATGACTTGGCGGACGTCTACGACCGGTATTCGCGCCGCCCCAGTCCGCTGATCGTGCTGGAAGCGCCCCTGCCCGATATCCACAATGCCGCGGTACGGCTGCGGGCCATCGACCGCAGCCTGGGCATCGTTGCCATCGCCCCCTTCGGCGCCCAGGAGAACCGCATCCGCACCCTGCTCTGCGGCGCCGACGCGTGCCTGCCGCCGGAAGTCACCGGCCTGGAGCTGGCCGCCGTGCTGCAGGCGCTGGTGCGCCGCGCGGTGGGGCTGGACGGCGCCGAGGCCATGGCCGAACCCGCCCCGCCCGATGAGCCGCAGCAAGAGACCTGGCGGCTGGCCAACAAGGGATGGACGCTGATCAGCCCGACGGGCCGCAGCCTGGGGCTGACCACGGGCGAACGCGATTTCCTCAGCAAGCTGGTCAAGGCGCCGGACCGCAAGGTCAGCCGCGATGCCTTCTACCCGGATGGGGCTGAAGACGCGGACGGCGCCATCACGCGCCGCCGCTTCGTGGATGTGATGATCAGCCGCCTGCGGCGCAAGGCGACCGCCAACCACATGACGCTGCCGATCCGCGCCGTGCATGGCTGGGGCTATATGTTCGCGGCGGATATCGCGCTGGAACTGGACAATCGGGAGGGGGGAGAGGAAGGCCGTCCGGAAGGACGAGAGAACGGGCGCCACTATGCGCTGGATGCCAACGCGCCGTCTTACTGATACGCTACGGAACGAGAGGCTGGCGCCAGGCGAAAAAAACGCGGCGCTGCCCCGAAGGTAAGACGCCGCGCTAAAACAACACGTGAGCCTGGAGTCATCAGCCGGCACTGATGCCTTCTACCTAGATCACGCGATTCCAACATTCGTGCCTCATACTACTCACGCACGGACTGGCCGTGAGCCCGGCCGGGGTCTCTAGTCCCCACCCAAGCTGCAGCGTGATCAACGCCCGGGTGATTTCGTCTGCCCTGGCAGCTGGCAGGCTTGTCGCCCGTATCAGCGGCGTTCCTCTCGGATAGCCGCGTGATGAAAGAAGTTTAGGACGTCGGACGCGATTCAAGTAATTCTTTGTTGATAGCCTTCTATACATATTGGATATAGCAAGCCAGCATGCCGCGGGACAGCGCGCCCAGGGCGGACCCCGATAGAATGCAGCCAAAGGACGCCCATGCCATGCCCCATCCGTTGCCCGGCCTTGCCCGCAGATTGCGCAAGGCGCTAGCCCTCATTCCGCCAAACTGGTGCCTTGCCATTCTGGTGGCGCTGGACGGCTATGCCTTCATGCACCCCGTGCTGCGCGAAGTGCGCGCGCGCGAGTATTCGTTCTGGCTGGCGCTGGATAACTGGCACGACGTGATGCAGGTGGTGGGGCTGCTCGAGATTCCACGGCTGGTGCTGGGCGTGGGTCTGCAGATCATCGCGCTCGGCCTGATCCTGAAGGCCCGCATCGCCTGGGCCTTTTCCCTGGTGCTGCTGGTGGGCGTGGGCACCTTCGCCCTGCTGGGCGACGGCGGGCGCGCGGGGCTGGGAATCTACACGCTGGTGCTGGTGATCGCGCTGATCGCCTACTGGCGGCGCTTTGACCGCGCCAGCGTCACGGCCGGTTCGCTGTTCGCGCTGGTCAGCATGGCCTCGCTGCTGATCTACGCGATCTTCGGCACGCTCTACCTGGGCGAGGAGTTCAATCCCCCCATCAAGGACGCCGCGACGGCGCTGTACTTTTCGATCGTGTCGATGTCCACGGTGGGCTACGGCGACATCACGCCGCACAGCAACGCGGCGCGGCTGTTCACCGCGTCGATTATCATCCTTGGCATCACCGTCTTCGCCACCTCTATCAGCGCGATCGCCGGCCCGGTGATCGGCGGCAACCTGAAACGGCTGGTCAAGGGCCGGTTTTCCACCGCCATGAGAAAAAATCACATCATCATCGCCGGCGCCACGCCCCTGGCCATGAGCGTCTACGACGGATTGCGCCGCCGCGGCGACGAGGTCACCGTCATCGTGCCCGCGGGCATGCCGCAGGAATATCCGGCCGCCACCGACCTGATCGAAGGCGATGCCTCCAGCGTGGAAGTGCTGCGCAGCGCGGGCGTCACCCGCGCGCGCTATGTGCTGGCGCTGCGCGAGGACGATGCCGAAAACGCCTTCATCGTCCTGGCCGTCAAAGAGGCCGTGGGTGATCAAGGCGCCAAGACCGTCGCCCTGGTCAACACCAGCAAGCACCTGGAAAAGATCCGCCGCGTGCAACCCGACCTGGTGTTCTCGGTGCAATTGCTGGGCGCCGAACTGCTGGCCCGCGCCATCAACGGCGAAGCGCTGGACAGCCAGTCCATCACGGACCTGTTCTTCGCCAACGCCGCGCCGCAAGCCAAGGCCGGCTGAACGCGCAGCAAAGAACGCGCAGCCCGCCACGGCGTCCATGCCGCGTCATCCGCGGCGCGCGGCCGCTAGCCGCAGCGGTAGACGTTGCCCGACAGGGTGACATTCGTCTGTTCAAGATGATCCTTGCCGCCGGTCTGCCCCGCGCGTTGCGTCAGCAGATAGACCACGTTGCCGCCCATCCCGGCAGCCTTGTTCTTCAAGTCGTTGCGGGCTCCCGTTTCCAGGTCCGCATTCGAGGTGATCGCGCCCGCCAGGAAGTTGCCCTGGCTGCCTGTCACGTCCCCCAGGAACACGCATTCCTTGCCGGGCTCATTGTGGGTAATGCGCACGTTGGAAGCGGCGCCGGGCGATAGCGTGGTGGGCGCGCAAGCGGCCAACGCATAGGTCGCAGCCAACAGGGAAGCGATACGCAACGCATCGCGGGAAATCGCAGGCAGGTAGTGCATGGCAAGTATCCATCAAAGGGACGTGAGGACCCGGCGCGCGGGCGAACCTCGCGCGACAGGCGGTTGAAAAAGAAGATCAAGTGGCGGCCGCCGCGCAGGCGCGGGGCGGCACCGGACGGATCAGCCCATCGTCGCCGGTGACCGCCGCGACTGCGGTGCCCCGCGGCAAATCGCGACCATCGCGGCGCCCTGGGCCTGCTCACATTGGAAGGCGCCTTCCAGTGGGAACAGACCCTAGTCGACGCCGGTGTCGTCGCGGGCGGCGGGCTCGCCGGGTTGGTATTCGAGCAAATCGCCGGGCTGGCATTGCAGCACCTCACAAATGCGCTCGAGCGTGTCAAAGCGCATGCCCTTGACCTTGCCCGATTTGAGCAGCGACAGGTTCGGCTCGGTAATGCCGATTTCCTGGGCCAATTGGCGCGCCTTCATCTTGCGCTGCGCCAACATCACGTCCAGCCGCACAACGATCGCCATCAGATGAATCCCCGGTTGTCTTCGGCGACCTGGGCCGCCTCTTCCATGGCCCAGGCCAGCGTGAACAACAGGCCGCCGAGCAGGCCAAGCAGAATGTCGCTGACGTCAATGCCGATCATGAACTGGCGTTCGCCCGGTCCGTTGGCCAGCGTCAAGGCCAGCATCAATACCGTTTTCAGCAGCGGCACCGCGCCGCTGAATACCGTGATCATCAAGGCGATGCCGCGCAGCCGCCTGGCGGTTGCCACGGTCAGCACGTCGCCGCGGCTGAAATCGGAAAACATGGCGTAGGCGTGCGCAATGGCGCGCAGCGCCAGCGCGGCCAGCACGCCGAACAAGGCAAAGCCCAGGACCCGGTACGCGGGGCCCAATTGCAGGCGCGGCAGGGCGACCGGCGCGGCCGGGTCGGTGTAGGCCGGCGCCGTGACACCGAGAAAGGAATACAGGCCGCGGGCCAGCACGGCCTCGGAGGTGAAGAACCACATGCCGATCAGTGCGGCGCTGAGGATCACCGCAGCCACGACCAGCAGGCCGCGCATCCAGCGCGACAGTCCACGAATGCGGGCCAGGCGCCGCGCGCCGCTGGCGGGTGGCAAAGCCTGCTGGGTGGAGGAAAAGGTCGGCGCGGCTGTCATGGCAGTCTCCGGATGACATTGCTGGGATGATGAAGTTGCTGTAGTGTAGCAACAAATTATCGTTTTACAATAATTTTTTATCCCGTAAAGGAAAGTCATGCGAGCCACCCTGGCAGTCGCGGCGCTGCTCGCCGTGCTGCTGTACTTCGTGTTGTCAGTCCCATGCGACCGCGCGGCCGACCCGGGCGAACGGTTCTGCCGCGGCACGGTCTTCGCGCAAGCTGGGCGCGGCGGTGTCCCGTGGTCGCTGGGAAACCGCTTTTCGTTGGTGAACCTGCCGCTGCGCGCGCTATGAGGCCGCGGGCACCGGCGGCTGCGCCGCCTTTTCGGCATACCACCGCACGAAATCGGCCGACGGCATGGGCCGGGCAAACAGGTACCCCTGGATGAACGCCACGCCACGCTGCGTCAGGTAGTTGAACTGCTCGGGTGTTTCGACGCCTTCGGCCACGACCGCCAGGCCCAGGCGATGCGACAGCGTGATGATCACGTCCAGCACCGGCGCCTCTTCCCCGGTGGGCTGGATGGCGTGCACAAAGCCTTTGTCGATCTTCAGGTAATCGACCGGGAATTTCTGCAGGTACGACAGCGAGCAATGGCCCGTGCCGAAATCGTCGATGGCCACGAACACACCTTCGGCGCGCAGCGCGTCGATGTTGCGCCGGGCCTGGCCGTTGTCGGTGACAAGGCTGCGCTCGGTGATTTCCAGCACCATCAGCGACGGCCGGATACCGGCGCGAAAGGCCTGCACATCGGCCATCAGCGCAGGACTGGAAAGATGCTCGGGCGCGAAATTGACCGCGATGTGGAATTCCGGCGGCGTGCTCCAGTTGCGCATGTCGCGCTGGATCAGCTTGAGCAGATGTTGCGTCAGCGGCACGATCATGTCCTCGCCCTCGGCCGCCGCGATGAAGATGTCCGGCCGCACGGGCCCGACGCCGGGCCGGTTCCAACGCATCAGCGCTTCGACGCCTTCGCAGCGGCCGGTGGCCTTGCCGTACACGGGTTGGTACTCGACATGGAACTCGTCGGCCGCCATGGCCCGGCGCAACTGCTCTTTGAACGATTGCCGGCTCACTTGCAGCCGATATGCCCCGAACGCCAACAGCGCGCCGATCAGCATGGCCACCGGCAGGTAGGTCATCAGCAGCTGCTGCCAGGCGCGCACCGCGGCTTCGGGCGGCGCCAGGACCCTGACATTCAGGTCGGCCCGCCCGGCAATGTCGCTGGCCGCCTGGAACAATGGCTGCGGCGGTACCGGCGCCTTGCCCCAGGAATCGCTGTGGATGGGCGCGCCCTGCCCCAGCGTGATTTCAATCTGGTACTCGCCAAGCGAGGCGACGGCATTGAGGATGTCCTGCACGTAGCGCCCGTCGATCGCCACCACCGCACCGCGGCCGTTGTCCGACGGCATGCCCAGCAGCAGGGCCGGCCGCTCGGGCGCCAAGGGGGTGCCCGCCACGCTCAGGAACCACTGGGACGGCGGCACATCCACGGCCCACTTGCGGAATTCGCCGGTCAGGTAATCCACGGCGCCCAGCACCGACGAACAATAGATATGGTCGCGCTGGACCAGGATCAGCGCACGGAAATACGGATTGAGCGTGCCCCATCGGTACAGATCGGGCAGCGCCTCTTCGCAGGATCCGGAGGTCAGGGCCGCCACGCGCGGCAGGATGTCCACGGCGCGGGCCACGATCTGCTCGGTCTGGACCCGCACGATGCGCGCGGCGATGGCCGCCTCGGCACGCTCTTCGGATTGCGCATGCAGCCAGGTCCAACCGACACAGACCACCACGGGCAACATGAGGGCCAGCGCCACCGGGAAATAGCGCCAGGAGGGCATGCGGACGGTCATTCCGGAGGTAGGCAAAGCGTCCTCGCTGCTCGAGTCGTGGAAGTGACGCAAGGATACAGGGCAGCGCGCCGGTCCGGCTACAGCAAGGCGCAGATCAGCGCCACATGTGCCTCGCGTCGCTCGGGCAGGTTGATGCGTTCGTCCGCGCCCACCAGGATGGCCATGAAAATGGCATGGACCACGGGCGACAGGAGCAGCCACGGGTGCCGTAGCGCCACGCCGTCGCCGCACAGGCCGCGTTCGCGGGCCAGCCGCAGCAACTGCGCGATGTCGTTCTGGTGCGCATCGGCGGTGTCCTGGCGCCAGCGGCGCGCCAGGTGCGGCACGCGGCCGCTTTCCGCCAGCAGCAGGCGCATGGTGGCGATCATCGCCGGGTTGGCCAGGCTGGCGTACAGATGGTTGACGAGGCGTTCGGCCAGATGCCGGGGTGTGGACGACCCGGCGACCAGGGCGTGGGCGTCCAGCCGCGGCGGGCAGAGATGACGCGCAAGCAGCGCTTCGAAGACCTGCTCCTTGCTGGAGAAATGCGCGTACAGCCCCCCCTTGGACAGCCCGGCCCGCAGGGCGATGTCGTCCATCCGGGTGCCGGCATAACCGGCGATCGAAAATTCCTGCAACGCGGCGTCGAGAATCTGCCCGACGCGCACGGTGGGGGGGAGACGCTGACGTTGCGTGCCCATCATCACTGCTCCCTGTGCGGGTCGACGCGGCATCAAGACCGCGCCAACCGTCCCATTAAAAACCGACCAGTCAGTCGTTAGCTTGATTTCGGTCAAGGAGGGGACACGATGGCTGGCGCACAATCAATTCAGGACGTGACACCGGTGCCCCCGGTGCCGGGCCACAAGCCCCGCACCGCGATGCGCCAGCCTCGCCCGGCGCGATCACCGCGCTGCCCAGAACGCCATGGAGCCAACATGTCGGACACGACCCCGCCAGCACGCAAGGACATTGCGAGGACCGCAGGGAGGTTCGATAACGCCGCCTGGAGACAGTGGCCCTATTCCTGGTGGCGCCAGGCCTTCGAGCAGGCCCAGGATGGCTGGAACACATACGTCCGCGCGCTGCCCCTGGCCAATGCGCATCAGCGCGCGCAGGCCGCCTTCGCGGCACGCCAGTGGCTGGAAGTGCTGGCGCCCGATAACCACCCGTATACCCACCCCCAGGTGCTGCGCCAGACCTTGCAGGAAGGCGGCGCCAACCTGTTGCGCGGCGCGCAGGCAGCCTGGGAAGACGGCCTGCGGCAGTGGGGCGGCCTGCCGCCGGCGGGCGCCGAGCATTTCCGGCCCGGCCGCGACGTGGCGGTGACGCCCGGCAAGATCGTGCTGCGCAACCGCCTGATCGAGCTGATCCAGTATTGCCCCGGCACCGGGCGCGTCCGGCCCGAACCCATTCTCATCGTGCCGGCGTGGATCATGAAGTACTACATCCTGGATCTCTCGCCGCACAACTCCCTGATCCGCTACCTGGTCGGGCAGGGCTACACGGTGTTCTGCGTGTCGTGGAAAAACCCCGGCGCCGCCGAGCGCGACTTGGGCATGGACGATTACCTGAACCTGGGGGTGCGTGAGCCGCTGGCCGCGGTCAACGCGATCACGCCCGGTGCCGCGGTGCATGCGGCAGGCTACTGCCTGGGCGGCACACTGCTGGCCATCGCCGCGGCAGCCATGGCGCGTGACGGCGATACCCGCCTGGCCAGCCTGAGTCTCCTGGCCGCACAGACCGATTTCTCCGAGCCGGGCGAGCTGGGCCTGTTCATCGACGCATTCCAGGTGGCGCTGCTGGAAGCCGAGATGCAGGCGCTGGGCTATTTTCCGGCGCAGCAGATGAGCGGCACATTCCAATTGCTGCGTTCGCGGCAGTTGGTGTGGGGCCGCATGATCAATGATTACTGGCTGGGCCAGCGCCAGCCCATGATTGATCTGCAGGCCTGGAACGCCGACACCACCCGCATGCCCGCGCGGATGCATGGCGAGTATCTGCGCCACCTGTACCTGGACAATGACCTGGCGGCGGGCCGCTATGCCGTCGACGGCCGGGCGGTGAGCCTGGCTGACCTGCGCACGCCGCTGTTCTGCGTCGGCACCGAAACCGACCATGTGGCGCCGTGGCGTTCGGTCTACAAGCTGCACGACCTGGCGCCGGCGCCGCTGACCTTCGTGCTGACCCGTGGCGGCCACAACGCCGGCATCGTCAGCGAACCCGGCCATCCGCGGCGTCATTTCCGCAGCCTGACACGGCCCGCCGGCGAACCGGCGCTGGCCCCCGACGCCTGGCTCGCGGCCGCGACGGCGTACGAGGGCTCGTGGTGGCCGCACTGGCGGGCGTGGCTCGATGCCCGGTCGGGCAAGCCCGCCAAGCCGCCTGCGCTGGGCGCCGCCCGTCAGGGTTACCCGGTGCTGGGCGATGCGCCCGGCGCCTACGTGATGGAGATCTGAGCATGACTCGCCGCCCCCTTGCGCCTGGGACCGCTGCCCGCCTGGCGCCGGCCGCCCTGGCCGTGCTGCTGGTTCAGGGCTGCATGTCGATGGCACCGCAATACAGCCGCCCGGCGCTGCCGGTGGC
This sequence comes from Achromobacter sp. ASV32, assembly GCF_016428805.1. GTDB lineage: Bacteria > Pseudomonadota > Gammaproteobacteria > Burkholderiales > Burkholderiaceae_B > Achromobacter. Next base: position 20,131 of record NZ_JAELTJ010000024.1, on the reverse strand, counting down.
GACCGCCTATGCCGCCGACACCGCCGCCCCTGCCGCAGCGACGCCGGCCGCGCAGGTCGCTTGGCGCGACTACTTTTCGGACCCCACCCTGCAGGGCCTGATCGGCGAGGCGTTGGCGCATAACCGCGACCTGCGCGTCGCGCTGCTGCGGGTCGACGAGGCCCGAGCGCGCTACGGCATCCAGCGCGCCGATCAGTTTCCGACGATCGGCGTGCAGGCCGAAGGCACCCGGGCCCGTACGCCTGGCGACCTGAACATCACCGGCCGGCCGCAGGTGGCCAGCCAGTATCAGGCGGGCGTGGGCATGGCGACCTGGGAACTGGACTTCTGGGGCCGGGTCCACAGCCTGAAGGATGCGGCGCTGGAAAACTACCTGGCGTCCGATGCTGCCGCGCGCGCCGCCACGCTGAGCCTGATCGCGCAGGTTGCCGATAGCTACCTGTCGCTGCGCGAACTGGACGAACGCCTGGCATTGACCCGCGAAACGATCGCGTCACGGGAAGAATCACTGCGCATCTTCCGCCGCCGCTACGAAGTCGGCTCGATCTCCAAGCTGGACCTGACCCAGGTGGAAACGCTGTGGCAGCAGGCCCGCGCACTGGGCGCCGACCTGGAGCAGGCCCGCGCCACCCAGGCCCACGCCCTGGAACTGCTGGTCGGCAAGCCGCTGGACCTGCCCCTGCCGCAGGCCGGCCTGGACGACGACGCGGTAATGCGCGACCTGCCGGCCGGGCTGCCGTCGGACCTGCTGGCCAACCGTCCCGACATCGTCGCGGCCGAACACCAGTTGCGCGCCGCCAACGCCAATATCGGCGCGGCCCGCGCCGCCTTCTTTCCCCGCATCACGCTGACGGGCGCCTTCGGCACCGCCAGCGCCGAACTCGACGGTCTGTTCGGCAGCGCCAGCCGCGCCTGGAACTTCACGCCCAGCCTGGACCTGCCGATCTTCGACGCCGGCCGCCGCAGCGCCAACCTGGACTTGGCCGAAGTGCGCCGCGACCAGGCCGTGGCGAGCTACGAGCAATCCATCCAGAGCGCGTTCAAGGACGTCTCGGACGCGCTGTCTGCGCGCCGCTGGCTGGCCGAGCAGGTGCAGGTGCTGCGCGCCACCGTGGCCGCCCAGGCCGAGCGCGCGCGCCTGGCCAAATTGCGCTACGACCATGGCGCCTCGCCCTACCTGGAAGTGCTGGACGCCCAGCGCGACCTGCTGGCGGCGCAGCAGACGCTGGTGCAGACCCGCCGCGCGCTGCTGTCGGCCCGCGTCGGCCTGTACGCCGCCCTGGGCGGCGGCACCCAGGCGCCTGCCGCGCCCTCGATCCCCCCAGGAACCGCATCATGAAACTGCCTACCCGAAAACTGATTCCCGTCCTGATCGCCCTGGTCGTGGCCGCTGCCGGCTACGGCGGCTGGCGCATGCTGTCCGACCGCGGCCCCGGCGACGGCTTCATCAGCGGCAACGGCCGTATCGAGGCGACCGAGATCGATGTCGCCACCAAGCTGGCCGGCCGGGTGCAGGAGGTGCTGGTTGCCGAAGGCGAATTCGTCGCCGCGGGCCAGCCGCTGGCGCGGATGCAGATCGACACGCTGACGGCACAGCGCGAGGAGGCCCGCGCCCAGCACCAGCAGGCCATCAACAACGCCGCCAGCGCCAGCGCGCAGATCGCGCAGCGCGAAAGCGACAAGCTCGCCGCCGAAGCCGTGGTGGTGCAGCGTGAAAGCGAGCTGGACGCCGCCCGCCGCCGGCTGGCGCGCTCGGAAACGCTGTCGCGCGAAGGCGCCTCGTCGATCCAGGAGCTGGACGATGACCGCGCCCGCGTCCGCAGCGCCCAGGCCGCCGTCAACGCGGCGCGCGCGCAGGTAAAAGCGGCCCAGGCGGCCATTGACGCCGCCCGCGCCGCCCAGGTCGGCGCGCAGTCGGCCGTGAACGCCGCACAGGCCACCATTGCCCGCATCGATGCCGACATCGCCGACAGCGAACTGCGCGCCCCGCGCGCCGGCCGGGTGCAGTACCGCGTGGCGCAGCCCGGCGAGGTGCTGGGCGCCGGCGGCAAGGTGCTGAACATGGTGGACCTGGCCGACGTCTACATGACCTTCTTCCTGCCCGAGCAGGCCGCGGGCCGCGTGGCCCTGGGCCAGGACGTTCGCATCATCCTGGACGCTGCGCCGCAATACGTGATTGCGGCCAAGGTGTCGTTCGTGGCCAGTACCGCCCAGTTCACGCCCAAGACGGTCGAGACCGCCACCGAACGCCAGAAGCTGATGTTCCGCGTCAAGGCGCAGATCGACCCCGCGCTGCTGCTGCAGCACCTGACCCAGGTCAAGACCGGCCTGCCGGGCGTGGCTTGGCTGAAGCTGGACGGCGATGCCGCCTGGCCCGCTACGCTTGAAGTCAAGGTGCCCTGATGACGGCAGCCCCGACAGAGTCGTCCCCCGCCCCGGTGGTGCAGCTGTCGGGAGTGGCGTTGCGTTACGGCAAGACCGTGGCACTGGACGGCATCACGCTGGATATTCCCGCCGGCCGCATGGTGGGGCTGATCGGCCCCGATGGCGTAGGCAAGTCGAGCCTGCTGGCCCTGCTGGCCGGCTCTCGCGCGGTGCAGGCCGGCACGGTGCGTGTGTTGGACGGCGACATGGCCAGCAAGCGCCACCGCGACGACGTCTGCCCGCGCATTGCCTACATGCCGCAAGGGCTGGGCAAGAACCTGTACCCCACCCTGTCGGTGGAGGAAAACCTGCAGTTCTTCGGCCGCTTGTTCGGCCATGGCGCGGCCGAGCGGCGCCGCCGCATCGACAGCCTGACCCGCAGCACCGGCATGCATGCCTTCCTGTCGCGGCCGGCCGGCAAGCTGTCCGGCGGCATGAAGCAAAAGCTCGGGCTGTGCTGCGCCCTGATCCACGACCCGGATCTGCTGATCCTGGACGAACCGACCACCGGCGTCGACCCGCTGGCGCGCGCCCAGTTCTGGGACCTGATCAACGAGATCCGCCACGAACGCAGCGGCATGAGCGTCATCGTCGCCACCGCCTACATGGACGAGGCGCAGCGCTTTGACTGGCTGATCGCCATGGACGACGGCCGCGTGCTGGCCACCGGCACGCCTGACGCGCTGCGCGACCGCACCGGCACCGACTCGCTGGAAGCCGCCTTCATCGCCCTGCTGCCCGAAGAAAAGCGGCGCGGCCACCAGCCTGTGGCCATCACGCCGCTGGCGCTGGACGACGACGCCCCCATCGCCATCGAAGCGCGCGACCTGACCATGCGCTTTGGCGACTTCGTGGCGGTGGACCATGTCAACTTCCGCATCCGCAAAGGGGAAATCTTCGGCTTCCTCGGCTCGAACGGCTGCGGCAAGTCCACCACCATGAAGATGCTGACTGGCCTGCTGCCGGCCAGCGAGGGCCAGGCCTGGCTGTTCGGCACCGAGGTCGACCCGAAGAACATCGATACGCGCCGCCGCGTCGGCTACATGTCGCAGGCGTTCTCGCTGTATGGCGAACTGACCGTGCGGCAGAACCTGGTGCTGCACGCGCGGCTGTTCCATGTGCCCGAGGCGGACATCCCCGCCCGCGTCGACGAGATGGTGGCGCGCTTTGACCTGGCCGACGCGCTGGACGAGCTGCCGGAAAAGCTGCCCATGGGCGTGCGCCAGCGCCTGTCGCTGGCCGTGGCCATGGTGCACAAGCCCGAACTGCTGATCCTGGACGAACCCACCTCCGGCGTGGACCCGGTGGCGCGCGACAACTTCTGGCGCCTGCTGATCGCCCTGGCGCGGCAGGACCAGGTCACCATCTTCATTTCCACCCACTTCATGAACGAGGCCCAGCGCTGCGACCGGATGTCACTGATGCACGCGGGCAAGGTGCTGGTGAGCGCATCACCGGACGAGATCATCCGGCTGCGTGGCGCCAAGACGCTGGAAGAGGCCTTCATTGCCTACCTGATCGATGCCGGGGCGGGCACGCAGCCGGGCAAGGCCGCGCAGACATCGGCACAGGCGGCGGACAGCGCGGCGGATGACGCCGCGCCCGCCCCCTCGCCCGCACCTGAGGCCACCGTCGCCGCCCACCCGGACCCTCGCGGCTTCAACCTGCAACGCATGTTCAGCTACATGTGGCGCGAAGCGCTGGAGCTGCGCCGCGACCCGGTGCGCGCCACGCTGGCGCTGGCCGGCTCGCTGCTGCTGATGTTCGTCATCGGCTTTGGCATCAGCCTGGACGTGGAAGACCTTCGCTACGCGGTGTTGGACCGCGACCAGACCACCCTGAGCCAGAACTACCGCCTGAACCTGGCCGGCTCGCGCTACTTCATCGAGCAGCCGCCCATCACCGACTACCAGGACATGGATGCTCGCATGCGCAGCGGCGAGCTGTCGCTGGCGATCGAGATTCCGCAAGGCTTTGCGCGCGACGCCGAACGCGGCCGCAACGCGCAGATCGGCGTGTGGATCGACGGCGCCATGCCGCAGCGCGCCGAGACGATCCGCGGCTACGTCCTGGGCATGCACCAGGGCTGGCTACAGCAGCAGGCACGCGAGCGGCTGGGCGCGGGCGCCACGCAGCCCTTCAGCATCGAAACCCGCTTTCGCTACAACCCCGACGTGCGCAGCCTGCCCGCCATGGTGCCGGCCGTGATTCCCCTGCTGCTCCTGATGATGCCGGCGATGCTGACGGCGCTGGCGGTGGTACGCGAAAAGGAACTGGGCTCGATCATCAACCTGTACGTCACGCCGGTGACGCGGCTGGAATTCCTGCTGGGCAAGCAAGGGCCTTACGTGGCGCTGGCGATGCTGAACTTCCTGTTGATGACGCTGCTGGCGGTGACGCTGTTCGGCGTGCCCATCACGGGCAGCTTCCCGACGCTGCTGGCCGCCGCCCTGATCTACAACGTGGTGGCCACCGCCATCGGGCTGCTGGCCTCGACCTTCACCCGCAGCCAGATCGCCGCGCTGTTCTTCACCATGATCGGCACGCTGGTGCCGGCCGTGCAGTTCGCGGGCCTGCTCAACCCGGTGTCGTCGCTGGAAGGCGGCGGCAAGCTGATCGGGCAGGTCTACCCGGCCACACACATGCTCACCATCAGCCGCGGCGTCTTCAGCAAGGCGCTCGACTTCTCGAACCTGCAAGGCTCGTTCTGGCCCTTGCTGGTGGCGATTCCCGTCATCCTGGGCGCGTCAGTGCTGTTGTTGAAGAAGCAGGAGACCTGACCATGCTGCGACATGCCGCCAATATCTTCCGGCTGGGCGTCAAAGAGCTCTGGAGCCTGGCGCGCGATCCGATGATGCTGGTGCTGATCGGCGTGTCGTTCACGCTGATGATCTACACCGCCGCCACCGCCGTGCCGGAATCCCTGCACAATGCGGCCATTGCCGTCGTCGACGAAGACGTATCGCCGCTGTCCTCGCGTATCGCATCGGCGTTCTATCCGCCGCACTTCACCCGCCCCCAGATGATCGATTCGGCCGAAGCCGACGCCGGCATGGACGCCGGGCGCTTCACCTTCGCCGTCAACATTCCGCCGAACTTCCAGCGCGACGTACTGGCCGGCCGGCCCGCGCAGATCCAGCTGAACGTGGACGCCACTCGCATGAGCCAGGCGTTCACGGGCAGCAACTACATCCAGCAGATCATCAGCGACGAGATCAACGAATTCGTGCAGCGCTACCGCAAGCCGACCGCGCTGCCGGTGGACCTGGCGGTGCGCATGCGCTTCAACCCGAACCTGACGCAGGCGTGGTTCGGCAGCCTGATGGAGATCATCAACAACGTCACGATGCTGTCCATCATCCTGACCGGCGCCGCGTTGATCCGCGAGCGCGAACACGGCACCATCGAACACCTGCTGGTAATGCCTGTAACACCGACCGAGATCATGCTGGCCAAAGTCTGGTCGATGGGGCTGGTCGTACTGGTGTCCGCTGCGCTATCGTTGACGTTCATCGTGCGCGGCCTGTTGCAGGTACCGGTCGAAGGATCCGTCGCGCTATTTCTGGTCGGCGTGGCGCTGCACCTGTTTGCCACCACCGCCATGGGCATTTTCATGGCAACCCTGGCGCGCAGCATGCCGCAATTCGGCATGCTGCTGGTGCTGGTGCTGCTGCCCTTGCAGATGCTCTCTGGCGGCACCACGCCGCGCGAGAGCATGCCCGACTTCGTACAGAACATCATGCTGGCCGCCCCCACCACCCACTTCGTGGAACTCGGCCAGGCCATTCTCTTTCGCGGCGCGGGGTTCAGCGTCGTCTGGAAACCGTTCCTGGCGCTGGCGCTGATCGGCAGCGTTCTGTTCGCCTTCTCTTTGACCCGCTTTCGCAAGACCCTCAGCCAGATGGCGTGAGGCCTGTGTGTATTCGTTGGCCCTTATCACTCTCTTAAAAGGACGCATGATGAAGAAGACAACCGCCCCCACGCCCCAGGACCTCGCCGGCGCCAATGTCGCCTACTGCAAGCGCCTGGCCGAACTGGCCCAGGAAAGCCAGCAGCGCTGGCTGCAGCTGGGCCAACGACTGGCCGGCGACACCGCCGGCCAATACTTCGCTTCGTTGGGCCCGCTGAAGGTCGATGGCAACTGGCAGAACATCGCCCCGGCCCTGGGCGAAGCCACGCGCAAGCACTGGCAGTGCCAGCTCGAGGCCAGCCAGGCCATCACCCACGCCGCGCTCGAAGACCAGGCGGCCCTGGCCGCCGGCGTCAGCGAAGCGTTCAGCAGCTGGCTCAGCAACGCCTCGGCCGCCACCACGGGCGGCCTGTCCGTCTCGCCGCTGACACGCATGTGGTCCAGCTTTTCCGAGCAGATGACCTCGGCGTGCTCGGCCATGCAGGAAGCCACGCAAGTCGGGGTGCGCCATGGCCGCTAAGCGCACGGCCCTGGTCACCGGCGGCGCGGGCTGCCTGGGCCGCGCCATCGCCCGCGCATTGCACGACGCTGGCCACGACGTCATCGTCACCTATCATTCCAGCGAAGACGCCGCCCGTGACTGGTTGGACGAAGAAGCCGCCCAGGGCCGGCGCTACCACCTGGTCAAGGTCGACGTCGCCGACTACGCCTCGTGCCAGGCCCTGGCCAAGCGCCTGCAAGACGAGGGCCGCCAGATCGACATCCTCATCAACAATGCCGGCATCACGCGCGACGCCAGTCTGCGCAAGATGAGCTACGAGAACTGGCACGAGGTGATGCGCAGCAACCTCGACTCCATGTTCAACATGACGCAGCCGCTGTGCGGGCCGATGGCTGACCGCGGTTGGGGCCGGATTATCAATATGTCGTCGGTGAATGGCTCCAAGGGCGCATTCGGGCAGACCAACTACGCCGCCTCCAAGGCGGGCATCCACGGTTTCACCAAGGCGCTGGCGCTGGAACTGGCCAGAAAGAACGTCACGGTCAACACCGTGTCGCCCGGCTATCTGGCCACGCAGATGGTCAAGGCCGTGCCCGAAGACGTCCTGAAGGAGAAGATCCTGCCGCAGATTCCGCTGGGGCGGCTGGGCGAGCCCGCCGAGATCGCGGCGCTGGTGGTGTTCATCTGCAGCGACGCGGCGGCGTTCATGACGGGCAGCAATATCGCCATGAACGGCGGTCAGCACATGTACTGACCCGGGCCGCCGGGTTCAACCCGGCGGCGCCGCCAATTCCTCGACCAGAAAGTCCACCAGCGCGCGCACCTTGGCCACCATGTGGCGGCGCGACGGATACACGGCGTAGACGTCGGTCTGGTTGGGCGTCCAATCCGGCAGCACCGCCTGCAGCGCGCCGCTGTCCAGGTCGGCCTGCACGTACACGCGCGGCACCAGGCTCACGCCAAACCCCGCCCGCAGCGCATCGCGCACCGCCAGGCTCGAGCTGACCTGATAGCGCCCCCGTACCGGAATCCGCTCGACCTGCCCTGCCCGCCGGAAGGTCCATTCATCGGCGTGCCCCGACAGCGTGAAGCGCACGCACTCCAGGCGCCGCAGATCGGCCGGCAGCAGCGGCACGCCATGCTGGCGGAAGTACGCCGGCGCGCCGCAAAGCACGTGGTCCAGCGTCAGCAGCTTGCGCGCCACCAGGCTGGAATCCTCCAGCCGGTCGCTGCCGCGGATCGCCACGTCGAAGCCTTCCTTGACCAGATCGATACGGCGGTCTTCCTGGTGCAGGTCCAGCGACAGCCGCGGATAGCGCGCCAGAAAACGCGGCATGGCGCCGGACAGCAGGGTCAGACTGAGCGACATCGGCGCGCTGACCCGCAAGATGCCGGAGGGCTCCTGCTGCAACGGCCCCAGTGACAGCTCGGCCTCGTGCAGCTCGTCCAGGATGCGCGCGACCTGGTCGTAATACTGCCGCCCCGCCTCGGTCAGGCTCATGCGGCGGGTGGTGCGATTCAGCAGGCGCGCCGCCACGTGCGCTTCGAGTTCGGCGATGTTCTTGCTGACCGCGGCGGGCGACAGGCCCAGCTGGCGCGCTGCCGCCGCGAAGCCGCCCTGCTCCACCACCTGGCGAAAGACTTTGAGCGCGGTGAGATGGTCCATGGGAATTCCGTCGTTGATCATTCACTATCAGTGAACGATGTTGCCATTGGAATGCATATTATCGTGGCTGCGGGATTGAATTAGCCTGTCGGTATGGGCGCCGCGACGACGACCGGCGCGATCCGACCTCCAAAGGAATTTCCGCATGAACCGCAGCGCCGACCTGCTCCTGACCGCGGTGGCCCCCGCCATCTGGGGCAGTACCTACGTGGTCACGACCCTGATGCTGCCGCAGGGCTATCCCCTGACGGTGGCCATGCTGCGCGCCCTGCCCGCCGGCATCCTGCTGCTGCTCGCCGTGCGCCAGTTGCCGCAAGGCATCTGGTGGCTGCGTGCATTCATCCTGGGTGCACTGAACTTCTCGGTTTTCTGGGCGCTGCTGTTCGTGGCCGCCTACCGCCTGCCCGGCGGCGTGGCTGCGACACTGGGCGCGATCCAGCCGCTGGTGGTGATCCTGCTGGCGCGCGCCCTGTTGGGGTCGCCGGTGCGCGGCCTGGCGGTATTGGCGGCGCTGGCTGGCATCGGCGGGGTGGCCCTGCTGGTGCTGGGCCCCAAGGCGGCACTGGACCCGGTGGGCGTGACCGCCGGCCTGGCCAGCGCGGCCTCCATGGCCCTGGGTACCGTGCTCAGCCGCCGCTGGCAGCCGCCGGTGTCGGCGCTGACCTTCACGTCATGGCAACTGACGGCCGGCGGCATCCTGCTGCTGCCCGTGGCGCTGCTGGCCGAACCGGCGCTGCCGCCGGCGACCGCCCTGAACGTGCTGGGCATCGCCTACCTGGGGCTGATCGGCGCGGCACTGACCTATGTGATCTGGTTTCGCGGCATCGCCCGTTTGGAGCCGGCGGTGGTGTCGTCGCTGGGGTTCCTGAGCCCGGTCACCGCGGTGCTGCTGGGCTGGGCCTTGCTGGACCAGCGCCTGAGCGCGACGCAGATGGCCGGCATGGTGATCGTGGTGGGCAGCGTCTGGCTGAGCCAGCACGTGCAGCGCCGTGCTGCGCCGCCGCAGCGTCCGCCCACCCTGAAAGACGCACAATCGACATAGTGGTATCCATCGATAACAAATCCGCAGAAACCCGTGACGCGCAGCGCCCCGCCGTAGCATGATCGTTGCTCCATTCACGGTCGGGAGACGCACCATGGGCAGCACACCAACCATCATTCTGGCGCACGGTTTCTGGGGCGGCGCCGCCCATTGGGGCCGGGTCATCCTGGCCCTTTCGCGTCTGGGGCACAAGAACCTGCACGCCGTCGAATTGCCGCTGACCTCGCTGGCCGAAGACGCCGAGCGCACCCGCAAGATGATCGCGCAACAATCGGGCCCCGTGCTGCTGGTGGGCCACTCGTATGGCGGCGCGGTCATCACCGAAGCCGGCAACCAGCCCAACGTGGCCGGCCTGGTGTACATCGCCGCGTTCGCGCCCGACGCCGGCGAAAGCCCGGGCGGCATCACCGAACAGCACCTGCCCGTGGCCGCCCCCAACCTGGCGCCGGACAGCGACGGCTATCTGTGGCTGCGCGCCGATAAATTCCACGAGAGCTTCTGCCAGGACCTGAGCGCCGACGACGCCCTGGTGATGGCCGTCACGCAGAAAGCGCCGCTGGCCAGCACCTTCGGCGACACCGTCACCGCGCCGGCGTGGCGCAACAAACCGTCGTGGTATCAGTTGTCGACCCAGGACCGCATGATCGCCCCGGAGAACCAGGAAAAGATGTCGGCGCGCATGCAGCCGCGCAAGGTGGTCAAGCTGGACGCCAGCCACGCCTCGCTGGCGTCGCGGGCCGACGAAGTGGCCGCGCTGATCGACGAGGCCGCGCGCGCCTAGGGCCTGGCGAGGCATCCGGCACAGGCGCGGCCAAGCCCGCGCTTGCATTGCATTGCATCGCCCACGATATCAAGCAGCACAGCCTGACCGCTGTGCTGCTTTTTTTGTAACGCACGAGCCTGTCCCCCCATTCGGAAAATACCGTCTTCCCCTATGAAGGACGCCACCGCAGCCAGCGCCAGCACCAAACTGATCCGCTTTTTTCAGCCGTTTCTGAATCTGTACTAACCCCCACCATCGGCCTACCTTGACGCTACAGGCACCCGCCTGTCCGCGCGTGCCGCCTACCGGTAGCCACCCCGCGCGGGTCTTGAGTCAGGAATCACCCGCCATGGATAGCGACGCGCTACTGCTTGCCCGAATACAGTTCGGTTTCACCATTTCGTTTCACATCATCTTTCCCGCCATCACCATCGGGCTGGCCAGCTACCTGGCCGTGCTGGAAGGCTGTTGGCTGCGTACCCGCAAGACGGTCTACCGCGATCTCTACCACTTCTGGACCAAGATCTTCGCCGTCAATTTCGGCATGGGCGTGGTGTCCGGCCTGGTGATGGCCTATCAGTTCGGCACCAACTGGAGCTTTTTCTCCGATTTCGCGGGCAGCGTCACCGGGCCCCTGCTGGCCTACGAGGTGCTGACCGCCTTCTTCCTGGAAGCCGGCTTTCTCGGCGTCATGCTGTTCGGCTGGTCACGCGTGGGCCCGGGCCTGCATTTTTTCTCGACCATCATGGTCGCGCTGGGCACGCTGGTGTCGGCCACCTGGATCCTGGCGTCCAACAGCTGGATGCAGACTCCCGCGGGCTACGAGATCCTGGACGGCCGCGTGGTGCCGACCGATTGGCTGGCGGTGATCTTCAACCCGTCGTTCCCCTACCGCCTGGCGCACATGGGCATCGCCGCCTTCCTGGCCACGGCGTTGATGGTGGGCGCGTCCGGCGCCTGGCATCTGCTGCGCGGCGAGCGCAGCCCCGCCGTCAAGAAGATGTTTGCGATGGCCATGGCCATGCTGGCGATATCGGCACCGCTGCAAGCCGTGGTGGGCGACTTCCATGGCCTGAACACGCTCAAGCACCAGCCGGCCAAGATCGCCGCCATCGAAGGCCATTGGGACAATGAACCCGGCGCCGGCGTGCCGCTGACGCTGTTCGGCATCCCCGACATGGAACGCGAGGAAACCCGTTACGCGGTGAACATCCCGCGGCTGGGCAGCCTGATCCTGACCCACAGCTGGGACGGCCAGTTTCCAGGCCTGAAGTCGTATCCGCCCGAGGACCGGCCCAACGCCACCGTGGTGTTCTGGTCGTTCCGCGTCATGGCGGGGCTGGGCATGCTGATGATCGCGCTGGCGGCCTGGGCGCTGTGGGCGCGCTGGCGCGGCCGCCTGTACCAATCGCGGGCGCTGCAACGCTTTGCGCTGTGGATGGGGCCGTCCGGCCTGGTGGCGCTCCTGGCGGGGTGGTACGTCACCGAGATCGGGCGCCAGCCGTGGATCGTCTATGGCGTGATGCGCACGGCCGATGCCGCCACCCGCCATGGCGTCGGCGAACTGACGCTGACGCTGGCGCTGTTCGTGGCGGTGTACCTGTTCGTGTTCGGCGCCGGCGTGTCGTACATGCTGCGCCTGATCCGCATGGGCCCGACGCCCGCGCCCGGCCATGCGCCCCTGTCCGGCGGCCCTGGCGAACCGCGCCAACCGTCGCGGCCGCTGTCGGCCGCCTCCACCTCCGCGGACGCTTCGTACGCGTCACGCAGCGCCACGGGAGCCTGACACCATGGGTATCGATCTTGCACTGATATGGGCCGTCATCATCCTGTTCGGCGTGATGATGTACGTGGTGATGGATGGCTTTGACCTGGGCATCGGCATCCTCTTTCCGCTGATCACTGGCGCAGAGGAACGCGACGTCATGGTCAACACCGTGGCGCCCGTGTGGGACGGCAACGAAACCTGGCTGGTGCTGGGCGGCGCGGGCCTGTTGGCGGCGTTTCCGCTGGCCTACTCGGTGATCCTGAGCGCGCTGCACCTGCCCCTGATCTTCATGCTGCTGGGGCTGATCTTTCGCGGCGTGGCGTTCGAGTTCCGCTTCAAGGCGGACCCGCATCACCGCCCGTTATGGGACCGCGCCTTCGTGCTGGGCTCGGTGTGCGCGACGTTCTTCCAGGGCGTGACGCTGGGTGCCTATATCGAAGGCATCCCGGTCGTGGACCGCGCCTACCAAGGCGGCGCGTGGGATTGGATCAGCCCGTTCTCGCTGTTCACCGGCGCGGGCCTGGTCGTTGGCTACGCGTTGCTGGGTTGCACCTGGCTCATCATGAAGACCGAAGGCCGCCTGCACCAGCACATGTGCGCACTGGCGCGGCCGCTGACGCCGGCGTTGCTGGCCGTGATCGCCGCGCTCAGCCTGTGGACGCCGCTGGCGCAGCCGCAGATCGCGCAGCGCTGGTTCAGCCTGCCCAACATGTTCTGGTTCCTGCCGGTGCCGCTGCTGGTGGCGGCCGCCGGCTGGGACCTGATCCGCCGCGTGCGCGGCGCGCCCAACGCCGGCCCCTTCGTGCTGGCGCTGTGCCTGGTGTTCCTGGGCTACAGCGGCCTGGGCATCAGCATCTGGCCCGCCATCATTCCGCCCGACGTGTCCATCTGGACCGCCGCCGCGCCGCCGCAGAGCCTGGGCTTCGCGCTGGTCGGGGCGCTGGTCATCATTCCGATTATCCTGATGTACACCGCCTGGTCCTACTACGTGTTCCGCGGCAAGGTGCGCGCGGGCGAGGCGTTCCACTGATGCATGCCTCCACCCCCCTCACTTCGTGGCGCCGCCGGCTGCTGTGGCTGGCGCTGATCTGGGCCGGCAGCGTGGCGGCGCTGGGCGCGACCGCCTACGCCCTGCGCCTCATCATGCGCGCCATCGGCATGTCGACCTGACCCTCCTGCCTCTCACGGACCCGCCATGAAGCGCTATGAACGGCTGACAGAAGACATCACCGCCTCGATCCTCTCGGGCCTCCTGCAGGCGGGCGACCGCCTGCCCTCGGTGCGCCAGACCAGCGCCAGCCGCGGCGTCAGCCCGTCGACGGTATTCAAGGCCTACTACCTGCTGGAAGCGCGCGGCCTGATCCGCGCGCGCGACCGCTCCGGCTACTACGTGCTGCGCGCGCCGCACGCCACGCTGCCCGAGCCCGACGGCCTGTCCAGCGCCACCGCCGGCCGCCACCCGGTGGACGTCAGCGACAACGTGCTGCAGGTGCTCAACGCCGCCTTGCGGCGCGACATGCTGCCGTTCGGTTCGGCCTTTCCCAGCCCCTCGCTGCTGCCCTACGGCCGGCTGGCCAGGTTCATGGCCGCCACCGTGCAACAGCTGGACCCCTGGAATTCCATCGACGATCTCAGCCCGGGCGATGCGGCATTGCGCCGCGCCATTGCCCTGCGCTACCTGGCCGACGGCCTGTCGGTGCCGGTGGACGACATCATCATCACCAACGGCGCGCTCGATGCGCTGAACCTGTGCCTGGCGGCCATCACGCGGCCCGGCGACGCCGTGATCGTGGAGTCCCCCACCTTCTATGCCGCGCTGCAATCGCTGGAACGCAACCAGCTGCACGCCATCGAAGTGGCCACGCATCCGCGCGAAGGCATCGACCTGCAGGCGTTGGAGCAGGCCATCGTGCAGCACAAGCCGCGCGCCTGCTGGCTGATGACCACCTTCCAGAATCCGCTGGGCAGCCTGATGCCCGAGGCCAAAAAAGAAGCGCTGGTGCGGCTGTTGACCGAACATGGCGTGGCCCTGATCGAGGACGACGTCTACGGCGAGCTGTACTTCGGCGACGTCCGGCCGCGCCCGGCCAAGGCCTTCGATAGCGAGGGCATCGTGATGCACTGCTCGTCGTTTTCGAAAACGCTGGCGCCGGGCTACCGCGTGGGCTGGGTGGCCGCCGGGCGCCACACCCGCGCCATCATGCGCAACAAGCTCACCACCAGTCTGGCCACCGCGGCGCCGACGCAAGCCGCCATCGCCGCCTACCTGGCCCAGGGCGGCTACGACCGCCACCTGCGCCAATTCCGTCAGACGCTGGCCTTGCAGCAGGGCGAAATGCTGCAGGCCGTGGCGCGCTACTTCCCCAAGGGAACGCGCGCCACGCGGCCGTTAGGCGGCTATTTCACCTGGGTCGAACTGCCCGCGCACATCGACACGCTACGGCTGCATCGCGCAGCGCTGGACCATGGCATCAGCATCGCGCCGGGGCCGCTTTTTTCGTCATCGGGCGCCTTTGGCAACTTCCTGCGATTGAACTGCGGCCACCCGTGGAATGCGGATATGGAGCAAGGCATGGCCACCCTGGGCAAGCTCATGGGGACATGAAATCCGCCATCTTGATACAGATAGAAACCCCACCCCGGCACACATCCCTTAGAGTGCGAAGCCTTCAACATCTGGACGGTGCCGCGTCGCGGCGCGTTTCTCATGACTGCTTCGTTCCCCCGTATCTTGCCGCGTCACGCGCTGGGTTGCTATGTCGGCGCCGCGGCCCTGCTGTACCTGTTCTGCGCGCAATTGCTGGCCGCGATCGACATCTGGCTGCTGCCGCGCAGCCTGCTCGTCGAGATGCTGCGCTATCGCGCCATGTGGCTGGTGTTCTTTCTGACGCTGCCCACCGTGGGCTACCTGCTGTGGCGCGGCGCGGACATCGTCGCCTGGTGGCGCGCGCCCGCCGCGCTGACGCTGGATGACCACGCCCTGCACTTCGGCGCGCGCACCATAGCCTATGCCGACATCGCGTCGATGCGCCACCTGCACAACCGCGACCATCTCCTGCTGACCCTGCACAGCGGCGAACGGGTCCGGCTGCGCCTGGCGATCTGGGACGACGCCTGGGAACTGGCGGATCAACTGCAAGACGCGGTCGGCGGCAATCTCGAGGCCGACACCCGGCGCAAGCTGCAGGCCGGCGACACCGTCGCCTTCGGTCCCCTGGCCATGAACGCCGGCGGCCTGGTGCACAAAGGGCAACAGATCCCCTGGACCGCCATCGACACCATCCGCACGCAGTCGGACAGCGAAGGCATGGAAACCGACGAAACCCTGATCATCGTCGCCCAAGGCAAGACCCACAAGATCGACCGGTCCAAGATCGTCAATGAGCCGGTGATGCTGGCCTGTCTGCGCCAATACCTGCCCGGCGCCTGACTCCGATACCGCCCTGCCTGCGGGGCGGCCCTTCCTCTTTTGCGCAGCCTCGACATGGAAATCTACAGCTCCAACGCACGACAATCCCAAACGCTGGCCGACCGTCCCGTGTATTTCTCCCGCAACCGCCTGATCGCCGGCGCGGTCATCTGGACGGTGGCCGCGGTGGCCTTCGGCGCCCTGGCCGCGCGGTCGCGCGACAGCACCGGCGCACTGGCGTTCTTTGGCGCCATCGCCGCAATCGGCGTATGGCTGGTGATCAAGTGCCTCAAACGCGCCTTCGGCCCGCCCACGCCCGTCATCACCTTCACCCGAGACGGGCTGAAGATTACCGACGGCACCGTGATTCCCTGGGACGCCATCAATGAGAACACCTACGTCAACCAAAGCTACGTCGGCATCCCCACCGCCAAGCAGATCCAGCTGAAAACCTCGCTGCCGAACAGGAAGCGGGTGCTGATCCCGGCCATGGCGCTGGAGATCAACGGCGACGAATACCTGGCGTTGTGCGACGCCTACCAGGCGCGTTGAACGGCTGATCCACGCGGCGGCGCCCGCGCCTGGCCGGGTGGCCGAGCCCCTGCCCGTGCGAGGCCCGGCCTGGTGTTGACCGGCCCTAGCGCGCTCTTGCGGCGTCCAGGTCCCGGCGCAAGGACGCCGCGTCATCACGCAGGGGCAATACCAGCCTGCCACCGCGATCGATCGCGCCCCACTGGCCGCCCACTGCCGCGAGGTGTTCGCCGCTGGCATCCGGTTCGAATCGGCAACGCGCGCAAACGGCGGCCAGCCCGCCGATGAACGGCTCTACCCAGGTGTAGGGCGTTGCCAGCGCGACGTCGAGCCGCTTGTCGTAATAGACCATGGCACCATCGGCTTGCCGGCCGCGGACCAGCCCCGCAACAAATTCGTCGGGGCCGTTGTCGAACGTAATGACCGGCGCCGATACGCCATCGGCGCGTACCCATGACCAGCCGTCGACCGCCACCGCGCTCAGGCCGTCGGCGTCGAATGCCATTTGCCGCAGCACGGCCGGATTGAAACGCAATCGGCCGGCTTCGCGCCGCGCGCAGTGCGGCGCGAATTCAAGTTCGCCACCGGTGCCCTGGCGGGCGTGCAGGCATTTCAGATCGAACGCGGCGGCGGGTGCCGGCGCAGGTACCGGCGCAAGCGCCAGCAGGGCAATCAACACGGGGGTCAGCATGCGCGAAATCCTAGCACGCAGCGCCGCGCGCTCGACCCAGAACGAACCGGCCACCCGGCACAACGCCGGCCGCGGATGCGTTCAGTTGGCCGTCGCGCCCGAATCCTTCACCGCCTGCGCCCAGGCCACGATCTCCTGGTTGATGAAGGCGCCGAACGCGGCCGTATGCAGGCTGGACGCCTGCGCGCCCTCTTCCATCAGGCGTTGCCGCACGGCGGGCGCCGCCAGCGCTTCGCTCAGGGCGGCATTCAGCCTGGCCACCACCGCCTCCGGCGTGCCGGCGGGCGCGACCACGCCGTGCCAGGACAGCGCCTGGAAGCCCGGCAGGCCGGATTCGGCCATGGTCGGAATATCGGGCAGCGCGGGCGAGCGCTGCGGCGAGGTCACCGCCAGCGCGCGCAGCGTGCCGGCCTTGATGTGCGGCAACGCGCCAGGAATGGTCGTGAACAGGAAGTCGATCTGGCCGCCGATCAGGTCGGTGATGGCTGGGCTGCCCCCCTTGTACGGCACATGCGTGAACTGCAGCCCGGCCGCGCGCTTGAACATCTCGCCGGCCAGGTGGCCCGGCGTGCCCGCGCCGGCCGATCCCATGTTGCTGCGGTCGCCCTGCGCCTTGATGTAGGCGATCAGCGCCGGCACGTCCGCAGCCTTCACGTTGGGCCCCGTCACCAGCACATTGGGCACGGTGGCCAGCAGCGTGACCGGCGTGAAATCCTTGGCCGCATCGTACGAGATACGCGAATACAACGACGGATTGATGCCATGCGTGCTGGCGGTGGCCAGCAGCAGCGTGTAGCCGTCCGGCGCGGCCGACGCCACCTGCTTGGCGGCGATGGTGCCGTTGGCGCCGCCCTTGTTGTCGATCACGATGGTCTGCCCCAGCGTCCTGGCGGCCTCGGCCGCCACCGTGCGCGCCAGGATGTCGGAGGTGCCGCCCGCCGAATGGGGCACGACCAGCGTGATGGGTTTGGTGGGAAAGGACTGCGCGTGCACCGTCGGCAGGGCCGACAACAGACAGGCGGCGAGCGCCGCGCGGGCGATACGGTGAGGGAACATGCAGGTCTCCTGATGGATATGGTTTGCGGCGCCTTCAAGGACGCCGTCGTGCGAGCAGGTACAACGAATCGAGGCCCAGCGTCCGGACAGGCGCCCGGCGCCGCGCGGGTACAGGTGTCAGTCGGCACCCAGTTGCAGCTTGTCGGGCTGGCGCTTTTCGATGGCCCACTTGAGCAGCGCGGCCGACCGGTAGATGCCATGGGCGAACTTGCCGTAAGGCAGCGTCAGGAACAGCGCCATCACCACGCCCAGGTGCACCGCCAGCAACAGCGCCATGGCGCCTGTGTCGCGGCCGGCCAGCAGCGCCAGCCCCGTGGCGCTGGTCAGCAGCAACAGCGCAATGAAACCCCGGTCCATCGGCTTTTGCGCCGCGTCGCCCTGCTGCGGATGGCGCTTCAGGTTCAGCCACAGCAGGCCCGCCGGTCCGATGAGCAGGCCGATGCCTCCCGCCGTACCCAGCAGGACCGGCGCGCTCCAGAACGGATACGGCGCCTGCTGGCCCAGCAGGTAGTGGTAGAGCGTGGCCACGCAGGTCGCCGCGAAGCACAGCATGAAGCCGTAGAACGTGAAGTGATGAAAGCGCCGGCGCCATGGCGTGAAGGCATCGTCGGCGTTGTTGCAGCCCTTGCCGTGGCCGCCGTCCAGATAGCGCAGGCGCAGCGCATCGTGCGCGGCTTCGGCCACCGCGGCGCCGCTGGCCGCCCCCGGACTGACGTCGCGCCAGAACTTCGCCACCCCCACGCCCAGCGCCAGCATCGCAAAGCCGAATACGGCGCCAAACATCAGCGCCAACGTGTTGTGCGGAAATACGGCGTAGAAATTGCCGGCCATCGGCGCATGCCACAGGCTGCCGGTCAGCCACACCGTCAGCGCCAGGAACAGCGCCAGGCCGATGGCCGTGGCCAGCGACAGCGCCAGTCCGTTGCGCCGGTACAGCTGGCCCAAGGCGGGCGGCCAGGCGTAGTCGGTATAGGTCTGCAAGCGGACCCGGGCCATGGCCTGCGGCACGTTCACCGCGAACTCGTGCGGCGGCGCGTACTGACAGGCGTGCAGACAGGCGCCGCAGTTGTGGCACAGATTGGCCAGGTAATTCAGGTCGGCCTTGCCGAACTCCAGGCGCCGCGTCATGGCCGGGAACACCGCGCAGAAGCCCTCGCAATAGCGGCAGGCATTGCAGATCTGCATGACGCGGGCCACTTCGGCCTCGTCGCCGCTGAGCACGGCGGACGGGGCGCCCCGGCCATGCCATTGCACCGTTTGCTCCACCAGGGCCGGCTTGGCGCCCGGGAACGACTGGGCCTCGCGGGCCAAGGCTTCAAGCTGCCGCATGGCGGACTCCTTCAAAATGGGTGCGGCGCGCAGCGGCCGCGGCGCGGGTGCCGGCAATGCGGCCGAAGGCGGTGCCAATGGACATGCCCACCCCCGCCGTATAACCCTTGCCCAGCACGTTGCCGGCCATCATCTCGCCAGCCACGAACAGGTTGTCGCTGGGGCTGCCGTTGAACCGCACGGCGGCGGTCTCGTCCACCTTCAGGCCCAGGTAGGTAAACGTGATGCCAGGCCGCAGCGCATAGCCGTAGAACGGCGCGGTGTCGATGGGCCGGGCCCAGTGCGTCTTGGCCGGCGCCAGGCCTTCGGTATGGCAGTCATCCAGCGCGGTGTGGTCGAACGTGCCCACGCGGCAGGCCTGGTTGTAGTCGCGCACGGTACGCTCGAACGCCACCGGGTCCAGGCCCAACCGCCGCCCCAGCTCGGGCAGCGTATCGGCGGTAACCCCGGGAAACACCGGCGGCATGAAGCGGCCGATGGCCTTGGCGTCGATGATCGAATAGGCAATCTGCCCCGGCTGCATTGCGGTCAGGCGGCCCCAGATCGCATAGCGCTTGGGCCAGAAATCCTCGCCTTCGTCATAGAAGCGCTGGGCGTCGCGGTTGACCACCACGCCCAGCGAAACACAGTCGATCCGCGTACAGATACCGCCGTCGTACAACGGCGCGCGGGCATCGATGGCCACGCAATGCGACTGCGACGGGTCGCCGATGCGGTCCGCGCCCGCGTCCAGCATGAACTTGAGCAGCACGCCCTGGTTAAAGCGCGTGCCGCGGATCAGGAAATTGTCGGCCGGCCATTCGCCGCGCTCGTTCTGGCCCCAGGCCTCGCGCAGCCATTCGCGGTTCGATTCAAAACCGCCGGCTGCCAGCACACAGGCGCGCGCCTCGATGCGCTCGGCGCCGATGCGCGCGGCCTTGAAGCGGCCGTCTTCCAGTTCCAGCGCGTCCACCGGCGCGTCGTAGCGCACTTGAACGCCCAGCGCTTCGGCGCTGCGGTAATAGGCGTTCACCAGCGCCTTGCCGCCCCCCATGAAGAAC
>NZ_JAELTJ010000248.1 GCF_016428805.1 Achromobacter sp. ASV32 | reverse complement strand
GGGCCAGCGATTGCAGGCCTTCGCGTCCGTCGGTCTCGGGTTCGCATTCACCACGCAGCACGCGGATGACGTTGTCGTAGTACAGCGGATGGCCAAAACCGTAGACCGAGGTGGTTTCGTAGTTGGCTTCGCGGATCTTGGCGTCGTCGGGCTGCTCGTCGGCGAATTTCCATTCGTCGATGCGGTTGACGGCCACGCCGCCCACGCGCACGGTACCCTTTTCGCCCAGGATGGTGATCGAGCCTTCCAGGTTCTGCGGGTAGGTCAGCATGGTGACGTTGATCGAGCCCATGGCGCCATGGCGCCAGCGGATCGCGGCCACGCCGGTGTCTTCGGCTTCGATGCGGCGCGCCAGGGTGGCGGTGTAGGCGTAAACGCTTTCCACGGGGCCCACCAGCCAATCGAGCAGGTCGACATAATGGCTGGCCTGGTTCATGAAGGCGCCGCCATCCCATTCCCATTTACCGCGCCAGCGAGCGGCGTCGTAATAATCTTGGGGACGGGTCCAGAAAACATTGACCGTCACCATATAAATACGGCCGAAGCGACCGCTGTCGATGGCTTTCTTGAGCAATTGCAGCGTGGCGTTGCGGCGGTTCTGCTTGACGACGAACAGGCGCACGCCCGCTTCGTCGCACGCCTTGACCATGCGCTTGCCGTCTTCCCAGCGGGTGGCCATCGGCTTTTCGCTGACCACATGGCGGCCGGACTGCGCGATTTCAATGGCTTGCCACGGATGCAGGCCGGACGGCGTTGCCAGAATGACGGCATCGGCGGTGGTATGGGCCAGCATTTCCGTCAGGGACGAAAAAGGCCGGGCGCCGGTGGCTTCCGCGGCGGCTTTCAGCGCGGCGGGATTCGTATCACAGATATCCACGAGCTCAGCTCGATCGCTGTGCTGCGCGATGGCGCCAATGTGATTCTTGGAAATGCGCCCACACCCTACCAGGGCGAAACGAACCTTGCGGTCGGTAACTGGATTAGCGGTCATCGGGAGAAGAGGTTGTTTTGTTGTAAATTGCCGGGATAATTCGACAGCCCCTCCCGGAATAGAGCGTAATAATACTTGAAGACCGGACGGGGTAACGAACGTGAAAATCCGCCTTTCCTAATTGATGCCAACTCGCATTCTCATTGTCCGCACGTCGTCCCTGGGCGATTTGGTGCACATGCTGCCCGCCATCTCCGACATTGCCCGTCATGTTCCGGACGCTGAGATCGACTGGGTCGCCGAAGAAGCCTTCGCCGAAATCCCCGGGTGGCACCCCGCCGTGAACGAGGTCATCAAGGTCGCTCATCGCCGCTGGCGCAAGGCCTGGTGGTCGACTCAGGTGCGGGCGGAGCGCCGCGCGCTCAAGGAGCGCCTGCGTTCCAAGCAGTACGACATCGTCCTGGATATGCAGGCCCTGCTGAAGTCGGCCTGGCTGGTGCGCCAGGCGCGTGGCGTGCGCCATGGCCTGGATTGGCGTTCGGCGCGCGAGCCCCTGGCGTCGCTGTTCTATAACGTGCGCCATCGGGTGGAATTCTGGCAGCCGGCGGTCATCCGCCAGCGCAAGCTGGCCTCGCTGACGTTCGGCTATCAATACGGTGGCCAGCCGGACTTCGGCCTGCAGGCGTTTTCGCGCCAGGCAGGCGCGGGCCGCGACGGCGGCGCCGACCCGGTTCACGAAGTGTCCAGCGACGGCCTGGACGTGACGGAATTGCCACGCCTGCATCATCTGGACACCGACCGGGGCTATGCGGTGATCATGCCGTCGGCCAGCCGCGACGACAAGCTGTGGCCCGAGGATGATTGGCGCGCGGTATTCCGGCGCCTGCGCGATGCCGGCTGCTCCCTCAAGCTGCTGGCCGGCAACGACCAGGAGGCCGAGCGCGCCCGCTTGCTGGTGGCGGGCATGGAGGACGTCGAGGTCATGCCCCGTATGGACC
>NZ_JAELTJ010000247.1 GCF_016428805.1 Achromobacter sp. ASV32 | reverse complement strand
GGTGCTGGAAGGCGCGGACATCGTCTACATTCTGCGGTTGTCGACGCACAAGGTCATGACCATCAACCTGGCGGTGGGCAGCCGGCTGCCGGCGTGGGTCACGTCGATGGGCCGGGTGCTGCTGGCCGGGCTGTCCGAGGCCGAACTGGACCGAGTGCTGGCCAGCAGCCAGATCCAGGCCTATACCCCGCACACCGTGACCGACCTCGCCGAACTCAAGCGCCTGCTGGCCGGCGTGCGCGCCGATGGCTACGCCTGCGTGGCGCAGGAACTGGAACCGGGCCTGCAATCGGTGGCCGTACCCATCCTGGATCGCAGCGGCCGCGTGATCGCGGCGATGAACGTCAGTGGCCACGCCAATCGTTTCTCGCGCGAGGAAATGCTGGCCGCCTTCCTGCCGCCGCTGCGCCGCGCGGCGGACCAGATCAACCACGCGCTGCTGCGCCGCTAGGCGGCGCGAACGCGGGGTGACGGGGCGGCGGACGCGCATGGCGGCGGGCCTCAGATAGGCGCGACGCCCAGCGTCGTGCCGCCGCAGACATACAGCATCTGGCCGGTGACGAAGCCGTTGTCGGGAGACAGGAAGAACATCGCGGCGCGCGCCACGTCTTCGGGCGTGCCCAGGCGCTTGACCACGATGCTGTTGATGATGCGTTCGGTCTGCGGCGCGCCGGCCGGGTTGCTCTTGGTGAACAGGTCGGTGGCGATGGGGCCGGGGCCGATGGCGTTGACGGTGATGCCGTCGCCGCCCAGCTCCATGGCCAGCGTGCGCGTCAATCCGACCAGGCCGGCCTTGGTGGCCGAATAGACCACGCGGTCCGGCTTGCCCAGCGCGGCGCGCGAGGACATGTTGACGATGCGGCCAAAGCCCGCTTCGCGCATGGCGGGCAGCGCGGCCTGCACCAGAATCAGCGCGGTGCGCAGATGCAGGTTCACCACGTAGTCCAGGTCAGCCAGCGTGGCCGTGTCGGCGGTGCCCGGGCGCGTCGCGCCGGCGTTGTTCACCAGCCCGACGATGTTGTAGGCCGCGGTCACTTCGGCGGCGACCGCCTTGGTGCGCGCTTCGTCGGTCAGGTCGGCCTGGTACGACACCAGTCCGGCGGGCGGGTTCTCGGGCAGCCTGTAGTCGATATTGACCACCTGATGCCCCGCGTCCAGCAGCATGCGGATGATGGCGGCGCCGATCCCGGCGCTGCCGCCGGTCACGAGATATGCGGTAGGTTTGCTCATATCGGTTTCCCGTTCCAGTCTTTGGTGCGCGGCGCCCCGCGAGGCGCCGCGTCTATCAATGGGTCAGATAGCCCCACGCCAGTACTGCGGTGATGTGGATGACACCCACCCACAGCATCATGATGACCGTATAGCCCATCACGTCGCGCAGCTTCAGCTTGGACAGCGCCAGCGCCGGCAGGATCCAGAAGGGCTGCACCAGGTCGTTCCAGGCATTGCCCAGCATCACGGCCATGGTGGTCTGGTTCAGCGCGCTGCCGATTTCGCGGGCGGCGTCGATCATGAACGGACCCTGGATGACCCAGTGGCCGCCGGCCGAGGGCGCGAAGAAGTTGATGACGAACGAGCTGATCAGGCCCCAAAACGGCAGCGTGGCCGGCGTGGCGACGTCAACGAAGACCTTCGAGATGGTGGTGACCAGGCCCGAAGCGGCCATGATGGCCATGATGCCGGCGTAGAACGGGTATTGCAGGATGATGCCCGAGATCGTCTTGATGCCTTCGGTCAGCTTGGCCACGTAGGCGGCCGGCGTGCCCAGCAGGATGATGCCCAGGAACAGGATGATGAAGTTGATCAGGTTCAGGTCGAGCGAACCGCCGTCGATGAAGTGGAACGCCACATAGGCCACGCCCAGGGCGCCGATCAGCAGGCTGAGGATGCGGCTGTTGTTGAGCTTGGAGGCGAGGGTGCCTTTTTCCAGCATGTCTTCGGCCGCGTTGGACGCGTTGGCGTCGCGGTCGATGGCCGGGTCCACTTCGACGATCTTCTCGCCCTTTTTGGGATGCAGCCAGGCGTTGAGCAGGGGCAGCGTCACGATGATGACCAGGCTGGTGATCAGCATGGGCACGGAGAAGATGGTTTCCGTCAGCGGAATGATGCCCATCTGCTTGGCGGTGGGGTGGCCGGGGGTGGCGACCAGCACCGGGATGCTGGCGGACAGGCCCAGGCC
>NZ_JAELTJ010000246.1 GCF_016428805.1 Achromobacter sp. ASV32 | reverse complement strand
CACGCCCGCCGGCGAGGTGCTGCTCAAGCACGCCAACGCCGTATTCCGCCAGCTTGAGTGCCTGAACGCCGACCTGCAGCCTTACGCCAGCGGCCTGAAAGGGCGCCTGCGCCTGCTGGCCAACACCACCGCCACCAATTCCTTTCTGGCCGATGCGCTGTCCACCTTCCTGGCGGAGAACCCCGACGTGGACGTGGAACTCGAAGAAAAGATTTCGGGCGACATCGTCATCGCGATCCGCGCGGGCGCGGGCGACCTCGGGCTGGTGGCCGGCAACATCGATGTCGAAGGCCTGGACGTCACCCCGCTGTTTCGCGATGAACTCACCGTGGTCACGGCGCTGAATCATCCCCTGGCGGCCCGGAAATCGGCGCATTTCGCCGACCTGGTCGACGCCTACCAGTTCGTGGGCATCCACCCCGACAGTGCGATCCAGACCTTCCTGGAAGACATCGCCAGCGGCCTGGGCAAGCGTATCTGCCAGCGCGTGCACGTGGGCAGCTTCGAGGCCGTGTGCCGCATGGTCGAGGCCGGCGCGGGCATTGCGGTGGTGCCGCGCGCCTGCGCGGCGCGCTACAGCCGTCCCGACGCACTGCACGTGCTGAAGCTGGACGACCCCTGGGCCCTGCGCGACCGTCTGCTGTGCCGCCAGCGCGGTCGCGATCTGCCCAGTTTCGCCGAGTGCTTCATCGAGCACGTGCAACGCGCGGCCCGCGGGCAATAGACGCAGCGCGGGTTTTTCCCTAGAGCGCCGACACGGCCCCATTTGTGCAAGTGTCGCGCCACTGCGACGGCGACATCAGATAGTGTCCGATGACCGAACAGGGCGCGGATGCGAAAGAGGGGCTTTTGAAAATGTGTAGCGGCAAAAGCGGTCAGGCGACAAATAATAAAAAAAGCCCCGGCCGCGCCTGACGCGCGGCGCATCGCAAAAAGGGGCAGGCAGGCGGCAAGGCACCGCGTGGTTCTGGTGCGGTTTGCGGCTACGCCACCGACAAGAACGACACTCAGGAGACTGCCGTGCTAGATCCACAACGCCGCCGCGTCGTCGCGGGGCTGGGCGCTGCGTGCGCCACCGTTTTGCTACCCCGTTTCGCCCAAGCCGCCACCTGGCCCGGCCACGCCGTGACGTTCATCGTGCCCTTCCCCGCAGGCGGCCCGGTGGACACGACGGCGCGCTTCACGACCCAGCCGCTGGGCCACCTTTGGTCGGTGCCGACGGTGGTGGACAACCGCTCGGGTGCGGGCGGCATCGTGGGCGCGCAGTTCGCCGCCAAGGCGGAACCCGACGGATACAACTTCTTCTTCGCGTCCATCCACCACGCGGTGCTGCCCAGTCTGCGCGACAACCTGACTTACGACATCACGCGCGATTTCGTGCCGGTCGGCATGGCGGCGGTGTTTCCGATCGTGCTGGTGGTGAATCCGTCACTGCCAGTGAATTCGGTGAGCGAACTGATCGCGTATGCGAAGGCGAATCCGGGCAAGCTGTCATTCAGCTCGTCGGGCACGGGCGGTGGCACGCATCTGGCGGGGGAGCTGTTCAATGCGATGGCGGGGGTGAAGATTCAACATATTCCGTATCGGGGCAGTGCGCCGGCGATGCAGGATCTGCTGGGCGGCCAAGTGCAGGTGATGTTCGCCGACGGGCCTTCGGCGGTGCCGCATTTGAAGACGGGCAAGGTGCGCGCGCTGGGCGTCGGCAATCCTGCGCGGTCGAGCATGTTGCCGCAGGTGCCGACGATTGCGGAGTCGGGGTTGCCGGGGTATGAGGCGTATTCGTGGAGCGGGTTGATGGCGCCCAAAGGGACGCCTGGGGAGATCGTTGCCAAGTTGAATGCGGATTTGGTGAAGGTGCTGTCGGATGGGGGGACTGCCAGGGCTATGTTGGCTGCCGGGGCTGAGCCTAAACCGGGAAGTGCCGCGGAATTTGGGGAGTTTGTTCGGGCCGAGGTTGTGAAGTGGCGGGAGTTGATCAAGAAGGCGGATATCAGACTTGAGTGATTTGATGGTTTTGGTTCTTGAGCCGCGCGTGGCGGTGTC
Source organism: Achromobacter sp. ASV32 (assembly GCF_016428805.1). Taxonomy (GTDB): domain Bacteria; phylum Pseudomonadota; class Gammaproteobacteria; order Burkholderiales; family Burkholderiaceae_B; genus Achromobacter. The sequence goes on along the minus strand of NZ_JAELTJ010000246.1, from coordinate 221 downwards.
GGGGTGGGGTGGGCGGGGCTACGATTGCGGTCCGGAGCCTTCGCTCCGGACTGCCCCTGTCTCTTATACACATCTCCGAGCCCACGAGACCTAATAGAAAAAGGGGGGGGGGGGGGGGGGGGGGGGGGGGGGGGGGGGGGGGGGGGGGGGGGGGGGGGGGGGGGGGGGGGGGGGGGGGGGGGGGGGGGGGGGGGGGGGGGGGGGGGGGGGGGGGGGGGGGG
>NZ_JAELTJ010000245.1 GCF_016428805.1 Achromobacter sp. ASV32 | reverse complement strand
GGGATTGGTGTTGCTGCCTTCCAGCACGCCCGACAGGACGCGCAGGCTGGGGTCGGCCGGCGTCGGCGGCGCGGGCTGGCCATTGACCGGCGCCAGGCGGAACACGCCATCATCGCCATGCACCAGTTGCGCTTCCGGCGGATTGGCCAGCTTGATGCGGCCCAGGTTCAGGATGTTGTTGGGCGCGTCGCCCGCGCCGATGGCGGTGATCGTGCCGTCGGACGTGATGGTCAGCGCGGCCTGGTCCGGCACGTCGATGATGCCGTTCTGGTCGGACATCACTGGCTGGCCCAGGGAGGTCTGCAACAGGCCGTTCACGCCCACCTGCAGGCTGCCGGCGCGGGTATAGGCCTCGCCTTGCGGCGTCTGCACGGCGATCCAGCCATTCGAGCTGGCCAGCGCCACGTCCAGGTCGCGGCCCGTGGTCTGCATATTGCCCATTTCGAAGTTGTTGCGGGGCGTGGACGCCACCGTCGAAACACGCGTCGGCAGGCTCACGCCGTCGTTCACCGGAACCGACCGGTACAGCGCGATCTGCTCGCGAAAGCCCGGTGTGTTCACGTTGGCCATGTTGTTGGAGAGCGCGGCCTGGTGCTCCGTGATCCGCGCTGCGCCATTCATGGCGGTGTAAATGATTCGATCCATTGCCTATTCCGTCGGTGTCGTCGCGAGCCCGTCAGCCATTACTTCAGGTTCATCAGGACTTGCATGATTTCGTCCTGGGTCTTGATGGTCTGCGAGTTGGCCTGGTACGTGCGCTGGGCGATGATCATGTTGACCAGCTCCTTGCTCATGTCCACGTTCGAAGCTTCGGTCGCCTGGCCCACCACCTTGGACAGACCGTTGCTGCCCGGCTGGCCCAGGATCGGCTGGCCCGAGGTCGAGGTTTCCTTCCAGGCGTTGTTGCCCACCGGCTGCAGGCCCTGCAGGTTGGCGAAGTCGGCCAGCACGATCGTGCCCACGATGGAGGTTTCGCCGTTGGTGTAGTCAGCCACCAGGCTGCCGTCGGCGCCGATGTTGATGCCGCGGAACTCACCCGAGGTGTAGCCGTCCGGCACGGACTTGAGCGCATAGGCGCTGCCGTACTGGGTGGTGCCGGTGTAGTTCACGGCGATGGCCAGCGGATCGGCGGGCGTGGTGCCGCCGCCCGGGGTCGCGAACGACAGGTTCACGGTGGTGGCGCTGGTCATCACGCCGGCCTTGTTGAACGTGAACGTGGTCGGGTTGCCCCACACGCCCGCGGCCTGGGTGGTCGGCGCCATGGCCTGGCCGTCCATCGTGTAGTACACGTCGTAGGTGCTGTTGCCCGCGGCGTCGGCCGCGCGCTTGACGAAGTACTGCATCACCTGGTGCGAGTTGCCCAGCGAGTCATAGACCGTCATGGGCGAAGCGTTGGTGTAGCTGCTGGTGACCTTGGGGTCGAACGGCTTGCCGACTTCGGTGACGGCGGCCGTGTAGTTCTTGTAGCCGGGCACCTGGGCCAGGTCGCCCGTGGTGACGGCGCCGGCGGCGTCGACGGTGATCAGGTTGGGCGCGGCGCCATAGGTGCCGGCCGGCGGCTGGTTCACCCACACGATGTTGCCGACCGGATCACGCGTGAAGTCGTATTGCGTGGCGGGCGACGGCGGCGTGGTGCCGGTCAGGGTCACCGAGCCGTTCACGGCCGGCGAGGTCACGGTATTGGTTTCGTAGATGACCTTGGCGTTGGCGTCCAGGTTGGCCACGGTGGTGGCGGTGGTGGTTGCCTTGGGGGCCACGTTGGCGGTCGGCAGCTGCAGTTCGACCGGGTTGGCGCCGATGGCGCCGGCCGGGTAGCCCGTCAGGCGGTAGCCTTGGGCGTTGACGATGAAATTGTTCTTGTCGACCAGGAATTCGCCGTTGCGGGTGTACATCACCGCGCCGCTCTGGTCGGTCACGCGGAACATGCCCTTGGCGCCGTCGATGGCGATGTCGTATTCGCCGCCGCCGCCGTTGACCGTGCCCACGGTGAAGCGCTGGGTGATCGCCGACACCTTGGTGCCCAGGCCCACGCGCGAACTGGCGTACACGTCGGCGAACGACGCGGTCGACGACTTGAAGCCGACGGTGCCCGAGTTGGCGATGTTGTTGCCGATGACGTCCAGGTTCTGCGCCGCGGCATTCAAGCCGCTCAATCCTTGTCCGAAGCCCATGTTTTCTCTCGCTAATCTCTAATGTGGAAACCGCCGCCGTGGCGCCGGCTGATAATCAAACCGGCCCGGGTCAGGCGCCGATCACCTTGCGCACATCCAGCATGCTGGTCTGGCCGTCCAGGCCCATGTCCAGACGC
>NZ_JAELTJ010000244.1 GCF_016428805.1 Achromobacter sp. ASV32 | reverse complement strand
GGGCCAGCACTATCCCAACATCGAAGTCATCGCCATCAACGACGGCTCCAGTGATGACACCGGCCCGATGCTCGACCGCCTGGCCGCCCGGCATCCGCGCCTGCGGGTCGTGCACCTGGCGCAGAACCAGGGCAAAGCCATGGCGCTGCGCATGGGCGCGCTGGCCGCGCGCAGCGAATACCTGGTGTGCATCGACGGCGACGCGGTGCTGGACCCCGACGCGGCCGCCTACCTGGTGGCCCCGCTGATCGACAACCCGCGCGTGGGCGCGGTCACCGGCAACCCGCGCATCCGCACCCGCTCGACCCTGATCGGCCGCATCCAGGTGGGCGAGTTCTCGTCCATCATCGGACTGATCAAGCGCACCCAGCGCGTCTACGGCCAGGTCTTCACCGTGTCCGGCGTGGTGGCGGCCTTTCGCCGCGCCGCGCTGGACCGGGTCGGCTACTGGAGCCTGGACATGATCACCGAAGACATCGACATCAGCTGGAAGCTGCAACGCGACCACTGGTCGATCTTCTACGAGCCGCGCGGCCTGTGCTGGATCCTGATGCCCGAGACGCTGCGCGGGCTGTGGAAGCAGCGTCTGCGCTGGGCCCAGGGCGGCGCCGAAGTGTTCCTGAAGAACCTGCGCTCGATCTGGACCTGGCGCCACCGCCGCCTGTGGCCGCTGATGCTGGAATACTGCCTGTCCACCGCCTGGGCCTTTGCCTTCGGCATCTCGGTGTTGCTGTGGCTGATCAGCCAGGTCGTGACCCTGCCGCACAACATGCACATCGCCAGCCTGATGCCGCCGGCCTTCACCGGCATGATGCTGGCCGTGGTCTGCCTGCTGCAGTTCGCCGTCAGCATCCTCATCGACCGCCGCTACGAGCCCGGCCTGTGGCGCGCGCTGTACTGGGTCATCTGGTATCCCCTGGCCTACTGGATGGTCAGCCTGTTCACGACCCTGGTCAGTTTCCCCAAAGTCATGCTGCGCAAGCAGGCCCGGCGCGCGCGCTGGACCAGCCCCGACCGCGGCATCCAATCTCCGGACGCCTCATGATCATCACCACGCAACGCCCGCGCGCGGGCTACCTGTTCGATCTGCTGCTGACCGCAGTGGGCTGGTTCGCCTTTGTCTATCTGTTCGGCTCGGGCATCGCGGCCATCCTGCGCGGCGCCGCCAGCGGTCCGCAGGCGCCGCTGTGGCCGACCTTCCTGCCCACGCTGCACACGCTGGGCAGCTACGCCCTGCTGGCATTGGCCAATGCCGCCGTGCTGGTGGCCTGGGCGGTCTACAACCACCTGCGTTTCCGGGGCAAGGACCGCCGCCGGCCCATCGATGCGCTCAACGACTATCAGCTGGCCATGAGCTTCGCGGTCACGCCACAGCAGCTTGCCCAACTGCGCGGCACCCGTATCGCCGTCATCCACCATAGCGGCGACGGCGAGATCCGCGGCATCGACACGGCGCGCCCGCGCCTGAGCGCGGTGTCGGCCAGCGCCGCCTGAGCCGCCCCGGGGCGTCCAGAGCGGCCGACGGGTCAGGCAACCGCCCGCGGCCCCCGGGCGCCCTCGTTTCATACCCGCTTGCGTTCCACGTTGGGCAGCAGCACCGCCACCACGCCCAGCAGCGGCAAGTACGCGCACACCTGGTACACATAGCCGATGCTGGTTGCATCGGCCAGCTTGCCCAGCGCGGCCGCGCCCAGCCCGCCCATGCCGAACGCAAAGCCGAAGAACAGGCCCGCGATCATGCCGACCTTGCCGGGCACCAGTTCCTGCGCATAGACCACGATGGCCGAGAAGGCCGACGCCAGCACCATGCCGATGATCACCACCAGCACGCCGGTCCAGAACAGATTGGCGTGGGGCAGCATCAACGTAAACGGCGCCACGCCCAGGATCGACACCCAGATCACGATCTTGCGGCCGATGCGGTCGCCCACCGGGCCGCCGACCACCGTGCCCACCGCCACCGCGGCCAGGAACAGGAACAGATACAGCTGCGCCTCGCGCACCGACAAGGCGAATTTGTCGATCAGGTAGAACGTGAAATAACTGTTCAGGCTGGACAGGTAGAAGTACTTGGAAAACACCAGCAGCCCCAGCACGCCCAACGCGCCCAGCACCTGGTTGCGCGTCAGGCCGTTGTCCGCGCCTTCGCGCCGGGCGCGCGGTTTCAGGCGCACGCGGTTGGCGCTGTACCAGCGGCCGATGCCGGTCAACACCACGATGCCGAACAGCGCGGCCAGCGAAAACCAGGCCACGCTGCCCTGGCCATGCGGAATGATGAACAGCGCCGCCAGCAGCGGTCCCAGGGCCGAGCCGACATTGCCGCCCACCTGGAACAGCGACTGCGCCAGGCC
>NZ_JAELTJ010000243.1 GCF_016428805.1 Achromobacter sp. ASV32 | reverse complement strand
GGTCGAGGGCGTGTGCGTGGGCGGCGGGCTGGAAATCGCCAGCCAGTGCGACCTGCGCATCGCCGGCGAGTCGGCCCGCTTCGGCGTGCCGATCAACCGGCTCGGCTTTCCGATGGCGCCCGACGAAATGCGCGGCTTGCTGGCGCTGGTGGGGCGCGCGGCCACCTTGGCCATCCTGCTGGAAGGCCGGGTGTTCGGCGCGGCCGAAGCCCACGGGTTGGGTTTGGTGACCCGCGTCGTGGCCGACGCCGACGTGGCCAGCCAGGCGCGGCGCAGTGCCGAACGCATCGCGCAGGGTGCGCCGTTGGCCGCCCGCATCAACAAGCGCCTGTCCGCCCGGCTGGTCCGCGGCGGCGCCTTGACCGAAGACGAATACCAGGATTATTTCTCCTACGCCGACAGCCGCGACCATAAGGAAGGCGTGCGCGCGTTCCTGGCCGGCGTAGACCCTCATTTTTCCGGAGACTGAAAACGGTGAGCAACGCCAATCTATACGCTGTGCTGGAGGGCGGATTCCCCGCCGACCGCAAGCAGGTCGCGCTGGAGACGCCCGACCTCGAATACACCTGGGACGACATCGACCGCGCCACGGCCTGCCTGGCCAACCTGCTCAGTTCGCTCAAGCTGCCCGAGGGCGCGCGGGTGGCGGTGCAGGTCGAGAAATCGCCCGAGGCCCTGCTGCTGTACCTGGCCACGCTGCGCGCCGGCCTGGTGTACCTGCCGCTGAACACCGCCTACCGCGAAGCCGAGATCGAGTACTTCCTGGGCAACGCGGAACCGGCCGTGGTGGTGTGCGCCAGCAAGAACCGCGACTGGGTCCAGCGCGCCGCCGACAAGGCCGGCTGCGCCCACGTCTACACGCTCGACGAAGACCGCAGCGGCACGCTGCTGGACGCCGCCGGCGCCTTGCCGCAGACCTTCAAGACCGTCAAACGCAAGCCGGACGACCTGGCCGCCATCCTGTACACGTCGGGCACCACGGGCCGCAGCAAGGGCGCGATGCTGTCGCATGGCAACCTGGCATCCAACGCGCAGGTGCTGCACAAGTATTGGGGCTGGCGTTCGGACGACGTGCTGCTGCACATGCTGCCGATCTTCCACGTGCACGGCCTGTTCGTCGCTTCACACGGCGCCTTGCTGGCCGGCGCCAGGATGATCTGGCTGCCCAAGCTGGATGCCGACCTGGCGTTGCGCTACCTGCCGCAAAGCACGGTGATGATGGGCGTGCCTACCTACTACGTGCGGCTGCTGGCCGACAAGCGTTTCAACCGCGAACTGTGCGCCAATATGCGCCTGTTCATCTCGGGGTCGGCGCCGCTGCTGGCCGAGACGTTCTCGGACTTCGCCGAGCGCAGCGGCCACGCCATCCTGGAACGCTACGGCATGAGCGAAACCGTGATGCTGACGTCCAACCCCTACGATCCGGCCGATGGCGAGCGCCTGGCCGGCACGGTGGGCCGGGCCTTGCCCGGCGTGCAGGTGCGGGTGGTGGACGACGCCGGCATCGCGCTGGCGCCGGGCGAGATCGGCAACGTGCAGGTGCGCGGGCCCAACGTGTTCTCGGGGTATTGGCGCATGCCGGAAAAGACCCGCGAGGAATTCACCGCTGACGGCTGGTTCAAGACGGGCGACGTCGGACGCTGGGGCGGCGAGTCCGCGGGCCGTGACGTACCGGCCGACTACCTGTCCATCGTGGGCCGCAGCAAGGACCTGATCATTTCCGGCGGCTTCAACGTCTATCCGAAAGAAATCGAAACCCTGATCGACGACATGCCGGGGGTGGCGGAATCCGCCGTCATCGGCGTGCCGCACGCCGATTTCGGCGAGGCGGTGGTGGCCGTGGTGGTGCCCAAGGAAGGCGTGTCGCTGGACGCGGCCGCGATGCAGGCCGAGCTGAAGGCGCGCATCGCCAACTTCAAGGTGCCCAAGCGCCTGCACATCGTTGACCAATTGCCCCGCAACACCATGGGCAAGGTGCAAAAGAACGTGCTGCGCGAAACCTATCAGGCGCTGTAGCGCCGCGATACCGTGCCGGTCCCATGGGACCGGTATTTTTTTTCAAGGAGCCCGATCCCCACGCCAGTTCACCGACCATCGAAATACTTGGCAGCACCCGATCCAGAAAACACAAGAGACGAGACGCGGGAAACGCGCCGTCCCCACGCTGCAGCAAGAGGAGACAAAATGAAATACCGCATACTCGCCACGGCCTTGCTGGCCACGGCGGCCGCCGGGTTGGGCGGCACCGCCGGCGCCGCATCCTGGCCGGAACGACCCATCACGCTCATCGTGCCTTTCCCCGCAGGCGGGGGCACCGACACCTTTGCCCGTCCGCTGGCCCAGCAACTCACCCTGCAAATGGGACAGTCGGTGGTGATCGACAACAAAGGCGGGGCGGGCGGCACCGTCGGCGCGGGCGTGGCTGCCAAGGCCCGGCCGGACGGCTACACCTTCTTCATGGGCGGCGCGCACCACGCACTGGCGCCGTCGCTATACAAG
>NZ_JAELTJ010000242.1 GCF_016428805.1 Achromobacter sp. ASV32 | reverse complement strand
CCCTTGCCCGACCGCCGCAGACCGGCGGCCCCCACACGCCGCGCGACCCTGCGCGGCCGGAGGTTTGCATGCTTGACCATCCCCAACACAAATACCGCCCCGTCCAACCCTTCACGCACGACTACGCCCTGCGCACCTGGCCCACGCGGCGCCTGCACGCGCCGCCCGTCTGGATGAGCACCGACCTGCGCGACGGCAATCAGGCCCTGATCGAACCGATGGACGCGGCCCGCAAGCTGCGCTTCTTCGAGCAACTGGTGGCCGTGGGACTCAAGGAAATCGAGGTGGCCTTTCCGTCGGCCTCGGACACCGACTTCAATTTCGTGCGCAAGCTGATCGAAGAGCGGCGCATTCCGGCCGACGTCACCATCGAGGTGTTGACCCAATCGCGGCCCGACCTGATCGCGCGCACCTTCGACGCGTTGCGCGGCGCGCCCCGCGCCATCGTGCACCTGTACAACCCGATAGCGCCGCAGTGGCGCCGCATCGTGTTCGGCATGAGCCGCGCCGAGATCAAGGAGATCGCCCTGGCCGGCACCCGCCAGATCCGGGCGCTGGCCGACGCGCAGCCGGAAACCGAATGGATCTACGAGTATTCCCCGGAGACCTTCAGCCTGGCCGAACTGGATTTCGCGCTGGAGGTGTGCGATGCGGTCAGCGCCATCTGGGGACCCACGCCCGAACGGAAAATGATCATCAACCTGCCGTCCACCGTGGAATGCACCACGGCCAACGTCTACGCCGACCAGATCGAATGGATGCATCGCCACCTGGCGCGGCGCGACAGCATCGTGCTGAGCGTGCATCCGCACAATGACCGCGGCACGGCGGTGGCCTCGGCCGAACTGGCGGTGATGGCGGGGGCCGACCGCGTGGAAGGCTGCCTGTTCGGCAACGGCGAACGCACCGGCAACGTGGACCTGGTGACCTTGGCCATGAACCTGGACAGGCAGGGAATCGCCAGCGGCCTGGATTTTTCAGACATGGCCGCCGTGCGCGATTGCGTCCAGACCTGCAACCAGCTGCCGGTGGATGTGTTCCACCCCTATGCGTTCACGCACGCAACGCCAGCAGCGCTTCCTGCAGGTGACGCAGGCCGCGGCTGAGCGGCTTGTCGCGGCGCACGACCACGGCCAGCGTGCGCGACAGGCGCGGCGTCAGCGAGCGCACCAACAAGGCGCTGCGCTCGCCCGCGCCCGACACCGCCAGCCTGGGCAGCACGGCGCAGCCCAGGCCGGCGGCCACGATTTCCTTCATGGCCTCGGTGCTGCCCAGTTCCATGACGGGCTTGGCCGCCAGGCCCGCCGCCTCGAACCAGTCGTCCACCAGCCGGCGCGTGCGCGCGCCCGGCTCGAACAGCACCAGCGGCAGCGCCGCCAGCGCCTGCGGCGTGGCGGTAGCGGGAATGGCAAAGGGGCCGCGCGCCGGGAAGATCGCCACAAACTCATCTTCCAGCACCGGCGTGGCCTCGATCATGCGGCCGGGCGCGGGCAGCGTCACCAGCCCCATGTCCAGCGTGTTGTTCTCCAGCCCGCGCAGCATGTCCGAGGTATTGCCCGTGCTGGCCACCACGTCCAGCGCCGGAAAGCGCCGCCGCAGGTCGGCCAGCAGCGGCGGCAGCAGATAGGTGCAGGCGGTGGCGCCCGTGCCCAGGCGCACCCGGCCGGTCACTTGCGAGGCATGCGCCGTCATCGCCTGTTCGGCCTGCACCAGCGCGGCATCGATGGCGCGGATGTGGGTCAGCAGTTCCAGGCCCGCGGCCGTGGGCCCGGCGCGGCGGCCGACGCGTTCGACCAGCTTCAGGCCGAAGCGGCGTTCCAGCTGGCGCACCTGCAGGCTGACCGCCGGCTGCGTGATGCCGCCGCGCTCGGCCGCGGCTGAAAAGCTGCCCAGTTCGATCACCTGCGCAAAGGTGCGCAGGGCATCCAGATTCAATCCGCGCATGGCCCAATACCAAAGTTTTACTTATGAAAATCATAACAAACCAAAGCTTTATTTATGATTTACGTTGCGCCACACTGACGGCTGATTTTTCGCCTGCACGGCGTCCTTCCTGGTCTGTCACTTCCTGCTACCCATTTCGCGCCCCACCTCATGTCCCAACCTGCCACCACCGTTCTCATCCGCGATAGCGCGGAAGCCGACCTGCCCGCCATCAAGGCCATCTATGCGCACCACGTGCAGCACGGCACCGCGTCGTTCGAACTGGACCCGCCGTCCATCGCCGACATGCGTCAGCGGCGCGCCGGCATCCTCGAAAAAGAGATGCCCTACCTGGTGGCCGAAATCAACGGCGAAGTCGTGGGCTATGCCTACGTCACCGCCTACCGTCCGCGCCCGGCCTACCGCCACACCGTCGAGGACTCCGTCTACGTCAAAGCCGGCCGCGCCGGCCTGGGCATCGGCGGCAAACTGCTGGCCGCGCTGATCGAACGCTGCACCGCTGCCGGCTGGCGCCAGATGCTGGCGGTGGTGGGCGACAGCCGCAACGCAGCCTCGCTGGCGGTGCATGCGCGCCAGGGCTTTCATCCCGTCGGCACCTTGCGGTCAGTGGGCCACAAGCATGGCGAATGGCGCGACACCGTGCTAATGCAGCGCGCGCTGGGCGAAGGCGACACAACGCCGCCGCAGCGCCCGTGATCGCCCTCCGCGCCATCGTCTGCCTGGGCCTGACCCAGTTGGTCGGCTGGGGCGTCACCTTCTACC
>NZ_JAELTJ010000241.1 GCF_016428805.1 Achromobacter sp. ASV32 | reverse complement strand
GGTCCTGACGACCGCGCTCGGTGTTTTTTTCGCCCTTTTCCTGGTGACCGGCCTTGCCGTCTACCAGCAACTGACTTCCAACCGAAGCTCGATCGAGGTGTTGCTGGACACCAACCTGGTGCGTGCCAACGCGATGAACGACGCCGGCGCCGAGCTGCTGCGCGCCCGCCTGGTGCTGCTGGCGGCCCAGACCACTTTGTTGGAAGGTAAGCGCATCGACAACCTGGCCAGCATGCAGCGGCTGGATGGCTATACCAAGCGCGCGGGCGATCTGGTGCAAAGCGCTCGCCAGACGCCCGAGACGTCCGCCGTGGGCAAACCCTTGTTCGAGGCCGCGCTGGCCGCTTACGACGTGTATGTGCGCGACGCGATTCTGCCGATGATCGCTGCCATCCGCGCGGGCAATGCGCAGGACGCCAGCCGGATGAACCTGGAAAAGGTGACGCCACTGGGCATCGCCTTCACGCAGGCCAACCAGAAGTATTCGGATTTCGCGGACGAGGTCGGCCGGCGCGTGGCCAATGCGTCGTCCGCCCGTATCAACAGCGCCATTGCTTTCCTGATCGGCCTGTTGATCGTGGTGGCGGCGCTGGTGGTTGGCCTGTACGCCGTGTTTGCCCGTTCGGTGTTCCGGCCGCTGCATGATGCCGGCCGGTTGTTTGACCGGATCGCCGGCGGCGACCTGACCAACCGTATCGAGCAGCGCGGCAACAACGAAATCGGCGTGCTGTACGCCGCCGTCAAGCGCATGCAGGACAGCCTGGCCCGCACCGTGGCCGCCGTGCGCCTGGGGGTGGAGGAAATCCACACCGGATCGCGCGAGATCGCGGCCGGCAATATCGATCTGTCATCCCGCACCGAGCAGCAGGCCGCGTCGCTGGAGGAGACCGCCGCCAGCATGGACGAACTGTCGTCCACCGTGAAGCACAACGCCGACAGCTCGCGCAGCGCGTCGCAACTGGCCGTTGCCGCGTCCGACGTCGCCACCCGTGGCGGTCAGGCCGTGGGCGATGTGGTCGGCACCATGCGCGCCATCGCCGATAGTTCCAACCGCATTGCCGACATCGTTGGCGTGATCGACGGCATCGCCTTCCAGACCAATATCCTGGCGCTTAACGCGGCGGTGGAAGCTGCCCGCGCGGGCGAGCAAGGCAAGGGTTTTGCGGTGGTGGCCAGCGAGGTGCGCGCCCTGGCGCAGCGCAGCGGCCAGGCCGCCAAGGAAATCAAGGGCTTGATCGACGATTCCGTGCAGAAGGTGTCCATCGGGTCCGATCAGGTGGAAGCCGCTGGCGCCACCATGCAGGAGATCGTGACCTCGGTGCGCCGCGTGACCGACATCATCAACGAGATCTCCAACGCATCCGAAGAGCAGTCGCAGGGCATCCAGCAGGTCAACCAGGCGGTGTCGCAGATGGACAGCGTGACGCAGCAGAACGCGGCGCTGGTCGAGCAGGCCGCGGCCTCGGCCGCATCGCTGGAAACCCAGGCGCAACGTCTGCGCGACGCGGTTGCGGTGTTCAAGTTGCAAACGGGCCGGGTCATCGACGTGGACGCGTCCGCGCTGGGCCGGGAAGGTGAACCGGCATTGCTGGGCGCCTGAGCCGGGACGCGTTCGCGTCTGCTCCAGGGACATTCAGGCTGGCACCCGCGCCGGCCAGGAGACCAGGGGGCATTGAGGCCAGCGCCTGCGCCTGCCGGTCGAACTGGGCATTCAGGCCAGCGCTTGCGCCTGCCGATCGAGCTGGGCATTCAGGCCAATGCCTGCGCCTGCCGGTCGAGCTGGGCATTCAGGCCAGCGCCCGTGCCAGCCAGTCGATCAGGGCGCGGGCGCGCGCCGGCAGGCGCCGCGGGCCGCTCAATGCATATAGCGTGACCGGTTCCATTTCCCATCCCGGCAGCACCGGCACCAGCCCGGCGTTCAGCGGGACCGTCGCGCCCGCGACGTGCAATGCGACGATGCCGACGCCGCGCGCGGCCAGTTGCATCGCCATGGCCGGCGTATCGACGCCATAGCGTTCTTGCACCATGACCACCACGCGTTCCGATCCGCACCATAGCCGCCAGCCCGCGGGCCGACTGTCTTGCCCGTGCCGCGGGCCGACGTGCAGGCCGACGCAGTCGTGCATCGCCAGCTCGATGGGGTGGTCGGGCGCCGGCCGCCGCGCCAGGTAGCAGGGCGCGGCATACAGACGCGCGCGCAGGGCGCCCAGGCGATGCGCCACGCGGGCGGGGTCTGCCGGCGGCTCCAGTCCGATGGAAAGATCGCAGCGCTCACGCGCCGCGCCAGCCTCGATGCCGTCCTGGCCCAGTTGTACAGGCACGTCGGGATGCTGCGCGACGAAGGCCGCGAGCGCCGGCGCCAGCGCATCGTGCACGCGGGCGTCGGGTAGGTTCAGGCGCAGCGCGCCCGCTTGGGGTAAATCCATCGTTCCGCTTTTCGGTAGACGGCTCAGAAGGCGTAGACCACGCCGACATTGCCGAACATATTGGTGCGGCGTTCGGTCAGCGGGCTGTCGCGCGCGTCGCCGAGCAGCGTGCTCACGCCCACCGTGGTGAGGGTGCTCCAGCTGGGGTTGATGCGATAGGCCCAGGTCACGTACAGGTTGGTGGACTGCAGGCCGGACGACGGTGAATAGGTCGACAGCCCCTCGCGGCTGCGGGCGGCCTGGCTGGCGGTGACGCCGTACCAGGTTTGCATGGCGTCGCGATTGGCCCATTGGGTGCTGGCGCCCACGTTCACCCGGTGTGAACCCTG
>NZ_JAELTJ010000240.1 GCF_016428805.1 Achromobacter sp. ASV32 | reverse complement strand
GGGTACGGGTATGGTACGGCGGGTACAGCAATGCGACGGTGACCGGCACGGCGGGGCTGAAGGGGCGGACTTCCACGCCATTGACCTCGTATTCCTCGCGCGCGGCCAGGGGGTTGATCAAGGCCACGCCCAGCCCGGCGCCGACCAGTGCGCAGACCGACGAGCCCAGGCCGGCCTCAGCCACGGTCTGGCGCTCGACCTTGGCGGCCTTGAAGACCGCGTCGATCTTTTCCCGCAGCGGCGTGGCGCTGGGGAAAGAAATGAAGGGCTCGCCGGCGAAATCGGCCGGTTTCAGCTTTTTCAGCTTGGTCAGCCGGTGGCCCTTGGGCAGCACCGCCACGCAATTCATGGTCAGCACCGGTTCGACCTGGATGCCGGGTGAATCGCCGGACAGCATCGCCAGGCCGGTGTCGCAGAATCCGGAGCTGATCCAGTTGTGCACCGCGCTGGCGTTGCCGGAGTGGATCGACACCATGACGTCCGGGTATTCGGTCTTGAACGCGGCCACGATACGGGCCAGCAGGCCCCCGGCCAGCCGCGGCATGGCCGCCACGCTCAGGCGGCTGGCGCTGAACGAGCGGATGCTGGCGGCCGCCGATTCCAGGCCTGCCAGGCCGATAAAGGTCTTTTCCACCTCTTGAAAGAAGCGCGAACCGTCCTGCGTGGGCGTCAGGCGGCTGCCGTTGCGATCGAACAGGGGAAACTGGGTGATTGCTTCCAATTGCCCAATTAAGCGGCTAACGTGCGGCTGCGAGGTATGCACTCGCCTGGCGGCGGCGGTCATGGAGCCGGTCATCATGACGGCTCGGAAAGCCTCGATGTGCCGCAAGCCCATTCGTGTAATGGCCATATCAAATCCGTATAGAGGAATACCCGATTGGAACTGGATAAAACCATAACGCTAGTTGATACTTTTTGCCAGCCGCGGGGCTCATCGCGGGACGCGGCGGTATGCATGCAGTCTGGCACCGCTGTTCGTGAACATAAACACGCGCCGCTCGCAAGGCGCCAAGGGAATACGATGAAAGCATTTGCCGCGATCTCGGTCGCCGCTGCCCTGCTTGGCAGCGCCACCGCCCACGCCGAAGGCCCCAGCCGCCTGGACAAGATCCGTGAAACCGGCGTGATCACCATTGGCCACCCTGAAACGTCGGTGCCGTTCGCCTACCTGGACGGCAACCAGAAGCCGGTGGGCTACACGGTCGAGATCTGCCAGGAAATCGCCCAGCACGTGAAAGCCGCGCTCAAGCTGCCCAAGCTGGACGTGCGCTACAACCCCACCACTTCCGCCACCCGGATCCCGTTGCTGGCCAACGGCACCATCGACCTGGAATGCGGCAACACCACCAATAACCTGGAACGCCACAAGCTCGTGTCGTTCGCGCCCACCACGTTCGTGGCGCAGGTCGTGCTGGTGGCGCGCAAGGACGGCGGTGTCGACCCGAACAACCTGGCTTCGTTCCGCGGCAAGACGATTGCGGCCCAGGCCGGCGGCCAGACGTTCAAGCTGATCTCGCGCCTGAATGCCGAGGGTAACCTGGGTATCACCATGGCGCCCACCAAGGATACGGCGGAAACGCTGCTGATGGTGGAATCGGGCCGCGCCGCGGGTTCGGCCAATGACGACGGCATCGCCTACGGCGCCGTGGCTTCGTCCAAGAATCCCGATGCCTTCGTGATCGGCACCAAGGGCCTGGAACTGGCGCCCTACGGCATCATGCAGCCCAAGGACGACCCCGCCTTCAAGAAAGTGGTGGACGACGCGGTGCTGGACCTGATCAAGACCGGCCGTGTCGCGGCGATCTATGAGAAGTACTTCAATTCGCCGATTCCGCCCAAGCAGATCAACCTGAAGTATCCGATGAGCGATGCGCTCAAGCGCGCGCTGGCCCATCCGACCGACTCGGGCGACCCCAAGGCTTACGAATAAGCCGGCGCGCCGCGCACGCCCCTGGCGGGCCCGCGGCGCAGCTTGGGGCAAGGGCGCCGTCCGCCGGCGCCTTCTTTCAGTTCTACAGGTCCGAAAGCATGAATTACAACTGGAGCTGGAGCGTCTTCCTGGAGATGTCGCCCGACGGCGTGCATACCTTCCTGGAAACCATCCTGATCGGCGTGGGCTGGACCCTGGCGCTGGCGCTGACGGCATGGGTGTTCTCCCTGCTGCTTGGCTCCTGTCTGGGGGTGCTGCGCACCGCCTCGTCGCGCGTGGCCAATGCCGTGGGCGCGACCTATGTCGAGATTTTCCGCAATGTGCCGCTGCTGGTGCAGATGTTCCTGTGGTATTTCGTGCTGCCCGAACTGCTGCCGCATGCCTGGGGCCTGGCGATGAAGCAGATGCCGCAGCCCTGGGGCCAGTTCGTGCCGGCGGTGCTGTGCCTGGGCTTTTATGGCTCGGCGCGCGTGGCCGAGCAGTTGCGCGCCGGCATCCAGTCGCTGCCGCGCGGCCAGTTCCAGGCTGGCACGGCGCTGGGCCTGACCGAAGTGCAGGTGTATCGCTACATCATCCTGCCCGAGGCCTATCGCATCGTGCTGCCCCCGCTGACTTCCGAGTTCATGGGCACGATCAAGTATTCGTCGGTGGCGCTGACCATCGGCCTGCTGGAGCTGACGGGGCAGTCCCGTTCCATGGCCGAGTTCAGCTTCCACATCTTCGAGGCCTTCTCGGCCGCGACCGTGATCTACCTGATCCTGAACGGCATCGTCGTGCTCGGCATGCGCATGCTTGAACGCCACGTGGCGGTCCCCGGCCTGATCGGCGCGGCGGCCAAGAACGGACGCTAGGGGCAGTCATGGGCAAATTCGATTTCGACGTCATCGGC